>CBCSVZ010000066.1:0-5610 GCA_965143695.1 uncultured Oscillospiraceae bacterium | reverse complement strand
AAGCGTAGCAGCCGCGGCAATAACGGATGTTCTTTTCCGCTACGCGGATTTTTTCAACTTTATTACCGCTTTCTTCAGCACCTTTCATAAATTCATCGCAAAGCATATCCGAGTTTCCTCCCTTGCGGGGGCTTCCGGATAAAATCAAAACCTTTTTGTTCATAACAACATCTCCTTTTTACCAGATTTTCTTTTCCTTAGAACAGTCTTGCTGCTGTTTGCGTTCCTCAACCATTTTTACAAACCATTCCACCATATTGGGATCATAGTGGGAAAAGAAGGCGCTTGTGTTTTTATCAAGGGCCGCAATCGCGTTCATATCTTCGGCGTCCAGTGCAAAATCAAACACATTAAAATTTTCTTCCATTCTCTCGATGTGAGTGGATTTCGGAATAACCACAATGCCGCGCTGCAAGTGCCAACGCAGGATTACCTGGGCTGTTGTTTTGCCGTATTTATCTGCAATTGCTTTCAGTTCCGACAGTTCGAACATACCGCCTCTGCCTTCCCCGAAGGGCGCCCACGCCTCCAGCTTCAAGCCGTATTTTTCATTCCATTCCTTTGCGACGGTCTGCTGATTGTGGGGGTGTACCTCAACCTGATTTACCATAGGACGGATTTTGGAAAAGGATGCAATATCTATCATCCGGTCCGGGTAGAAATTGGAAATACCGATGGCACGCAATTTCCCCTCTTCGTACAGATCTTCCAAAGCCCTCCAGGCGCCGTAATAGTCAGCGAAGGGCTGATGCAGCAGCATTAGATCAATATAGTCGGTTTTCAGCTTTTCCATTGAAATTTCAACGGATTTTTTACATTCCTCATAGCCGTAATGCTCTATCCATACCTTTGTGGTCAGGAAAATTTCCTTACGGGGCACACCGGATTTTGCAATGGCATTGCCGACTTCTTCTTCGTTAAAGTAACTTTGCGCGGTGTCAATGGAGCGATATCCCACTTTTAGGGCATCAAGAACACAGCGTTCACATTCCTCCTTTGTTACCTGGTACACACCGTAGCCGAGCTGCGGCATCTTTACTCCGTTTGACAGAGTGACATACATCATAAAAATCAATCTCCTTTGTCATTATTTGAGCTTTGCATATTCACTGTAGGAATTTGCTTGTCGGATAACACTTTCAGATAGCTTTGCCCGGAAAAGAACTGGGCATAGGCATCGTTTGGTTCGCCGATGGGAAATATGTTTTCATTCACTGGTAATTCCTCCTTGACAGTCACCAAATTTTTATGTATATACTTAAGTATAAGTTAATTATAAAAGTTAAACCTTACTTTAAGTCAAGGGCTTTTTTGAGAACTTTAAAATTTTTTGGAGGTCTATATGCTTTACACCGTAGGAGAAATGGCAAAACGGCTTGGAGTGCCCCCGTCCACGCTCCGGTATTATGATAAAGAGGGGCTGCTTCCGTTTGTGGAACGCTCAAGCGGGGGTATCAGAATGTTTAGGGATACCGATTTTGAATGGCTGCAAATTATCGGCTGCCTTAAGAAGACAGGGATGAGCCTTTCGGATATTAAGCGTTTTGTTGAAATGGCAATGCAGGGTGATGCAACCATTGACGAACGCCTTGCGCTCATCATCAAACAAAAGCAGTCTGTTAAGCAACAGATAGAAGAACTTAACAGTACACTTGAGACCCTTGCATTTAAGGAGTGGTATTATAAAACCGCAAGGGAAGCGGGGACAACCGATGTGCCACGCAATATGCCTCTTGATGAATTGCCGGAGGAATTCCGCGAAACACGAAAAAGACTTCGCGGAGAATAGATAGGACGATGCAACTGCTGCAAAGGGAGTTCACTCCCGTTCCATGATGTTCTGTAATTTATTGAATAGTATGACCTGCCCCGGTGCAATATAGATAAGGGCTACAGGCCTATGAGGTGGCATATGGAAATAACAGAATTGGATCCTCAGGAAGTGTTCTTTTATTTTAACCGGATTTCTTCCATTCCCAGAGGGTCCGGCAATACAAAAAATATTACAGAATACTGTGTAACCTTTGCAAAGGAACACGGCTTGCAATATTACCGGGACCAAAAAGGAAATGTAATCATATACGCCGACGGCACTCAGGGAGGCAGCTCCCGGGAACCGGTCATTTTACAGGCCCATCTGGATATGGTGTGCGACCAGAAAGAGGGCTGTACAAAAAATATGGAGCAGGAAGGCCCAACCCTTCGCACCGACGGCAGCTATGTATGGGCAGAGGGCACGACCCTGGGGGGCGATGACGGCATTGCCGTAGCTTATATTTTAGCATTATTGGCTTCAAAGGAGCTTCCACACCCGCCTGTTGAGGCTCTTTTTACCGTGGACGAAGAAATCGGTATGCTCGGAGCAAGAGGGCTGGATGC
The DNA here is from genome assembly GCA_965143695.1 of uncultured Oscillospiraceae bacterium. GTDB lineage: Bacteria > Bacillota > Clostridia > UBA1212 > SIG427 > CABQMV01. The sequence goes on along the minus strand of CBCSVZ010000066.1, from coordinate 3,231 downwards.
CTCCGGACTGCGGGGCAGGAGACTCATTAATATCGATTCAGAGGCAGAGGGCGTGCTGACCGTCAGCTGTGCGGGAGGTGTTCGGGCCCTGTGTGAAGTGGCGCTTGATTTTACCGAAGAACCGCCCCAAGAGACGGTAGCCTACAGAATTTTCGTGGGTGGCCTCAAAGGGGGACACTCCGGTGTCGATATCAGCAGGCACCGAAGCAATGGGCTTAAAATATTGGGCCGCCTTCTGGAATATACAGCAAGGCGCTGTGCTGTGGCTGTGGAGGACTTGAAGGGCGGCGGCAGGGAGAACGCGATTCCCAAAGCGGCAGAAGCCCTTGTCTCTGTTAACCGCAGCAGCGAAGGGCTCTTGCGGGACTCCGTTGCGGAATTCTGTGAAATCGTAAAGAAAGAGCTTGTAAACACAGAGCCGGATATCCTTATAGGGGCAGAGCAGGTAAGGCCAAAGGGCAGAGCTACGGACTTAAGCAGCACCAGAAAGCTCATATTTGCCCTTATGCAGGTACCTGACGGCATACAGACCATGAGCCCGGACATTCCGGATATGGTGCAGACATCTCTGAATCTGGGCACGGCTTTTCTTGAAAATGATACGCTGACTATGCGTTTTCTGATAAGGAGCAATGCGGCAGCCGGTAAGCAGACGACGATCCAAAAGCTCAATTCGTTTATTGATTATATAGACGGTAAAATTATATTTCAGTCTGACTATCCTGCATGGGAGTATAAAATTGTGTCGCCTTTGCGGGAGGTTATGATCAAAACCTATCGGGAGGTCTATGCGGATGAGCCTCTGGTGACATCCATTCATGCAGGACTGGAGTGCGGAATCTTAGCCGGTAAAATAGAGGATCTGGATATGGTTTCCTTTGGCCCCACTCTGGAAAATGTCCATACGCCGGAGGAGCGCATGGATGTGGCCTCGGTGGAGCGGACCTGGCGCTATTTTATTAAGGTTTTGGAAAACCTTTGCCAGCCATAACAATATGAGGTGGAGTTTATGATTAAGGACGGTTTTCTCTATATCGCAGCTTTGATATTTATTGCTGCAATTCTTATTTTCCTTCCGAGGCTTCTGAAGGGAAAGGCGGCCCAGGCCTTTTTCAAATTTGCCCCGCCGATTGTATTGCTTTATCTAGGCCTGATGCTGTTGTGTACCTTTCGGCTGTGGGATCTGGAGGCTACTGCGGAGGCATACAGCGCGCTGAAGAATCCGCTTCTCTATGCGATGCTGTTCCTTATGCTTTTGCGGTGCGATCTGAAGAAAATTATTAAGCTGGGTCCGAAAATGCTGATTGGATTTTTTTCTGCGACCGTTTCCATAGGGTTGGGCTTTGTGATTTCTTATGGAATTATGCACAGCGCCTTGGGAGAGGGGGCATGGAAGGCCCTGGGCGCCCTCTGCGGCAGTTGGATGGGAGGCGGCGGCAATATGCTCGCGATTCAGGCAGCCCTTCATGTGGACGAGGCTACAATGGCGTATGCTCTTGTTATGGATTCTATTTGTGCGACGCTTTATGTCATGTTTCTGCTCTGGGCCATCGGCTTTTCCCAAAAGTTTAACGCCTGGACAAAGGCTGATACCCGGACTATTGACGAAGTAGGTCTGGCTCTGGAACAGGAGGCAAAGGCCAACACCAAGCCTCTTCTGTGGCAGAATATTATGATTCTGGCAGGCTCCGGGCTTCTGGTTTCTGCGGTTTCTCAAATATTGGGAACATGGATTAACGGAGCACTTCCTTTCTTTGACAAGGCCACCTGGACGGTTCTCATTGTGACTCTGCTGGGGGTTCTGCTGGCACTGACGCCTTTTGGTAAAATAAAGGGTACGGAGGAAATTTCCAATGTTCTTTTATATATTGTTATTGCCTTGATTGCTTCCCGGGCGGATCTTGCCAGTATCGGCAATGCGCCGGTATGGCTCTTGACCGGGCTCATGATATTGGTAATCCATATAGGGCTGATGCTGCTTCTGGCAAAGCTGTTAAAGCTGGATATTTTCACCTGCGCCGTAGCTTCTCTTGCCAATATCGGCGGGACGGCGACCGCTCCGGTACTGGCCGGCACCTACAGCAGCGCACTGGTTCCTGTAGGAATTGTCATGGCTCTGTTGGGATATGTTGTGGGAACAGGCGGCGGCCTTTTGGTGGCACAGATGATGCGTATTTTCGGTTAGGCAATCAGTCGTTTTGTTATGGGAAGCCAGAACTGAACCAACGGGCCGGTGAGAAATACGGCAACGATCGTGCCGATGCCTACGGTACCGCCCAGTAACCAGCCGAATGTTACAAATACGATATCACACAAAACTCTGATCCAGCGGAATTCGATTTTTGCTATCTTGTCGCTTAAGACAATAGCAATCAAGTCGTTTGGCCCTGTTCCGGCTTCGCTGTTAATAACGACAGCCATTCCGAGTGATAAAATGATACAGCCCATAAGCATACTGATTATCCGCACAACAATATTGGACTCTGCATTTATGAGGGGGCTCAATATCCACATAAAGAGATCAATAATCGGCCCGCCGCAAAAAGCGCATACAACGGTTCCGGGCTTTATATAGCCCTTGGTTGTAAAGAGCAGTACTGCCATAATCAGTATAAGAACGATCACATGTACCGTTCCTATAGAAAGGTGCACTGTTTCGGAAAGCCCCTGAATCAATACGGTGAAGGTATCTGTGCCCATGCCGGAAAGTAAGAAAAGCGTTACTCCCAGATGGGCCACAGTAAGGCCGATCAACAACGTTATCAGGGCAATTACCCAATCCTTAACAGTGCGCCCCGAGGTGTCTGCTGCAAATTTCCTTTTTTGACTTGCTGCCATTGGATCAAATCCTTTTCATTTATCTGCCGGTAACATAAAACAACCACAAAAGCATTATATAATAAAAACAGAAATTTTACAATTCGGACAGGGGTCAGTCCCCATGCCGAAAAAGTCCGTCTTTTCACTAAAACAGTTTTTGTATGAGCTGTTCCGTAAGGTCGCTGATATCCGCCTTACTGACGGAAGGCAGAGTTTCATCAAACCGATCGCAGGCTTTCTTTACATTTTGAAGATAGACTGCCGCGTTTTTCAGCATTTCTCTGTAAACCGTCTGAAGGGAATCCAATTCTTCCCGGTATTTTTCATCTGTTCCGGCTGTCACACACTTTTCGTAAATATCAATGATTTCATCGCCCGAAAATCCGTTTCACAGCGCATACGACATTTCCG
>CBCSVZ010000065.1:0-5723 GCA_965143695.1 uncultured Oscillospiraceae bacterium | reverse complement strand
CGGCGCTCCAGGATCTGCAGGGCGATCCCCCCGGCAATACAGAGCGGCGCTGTCAGCCGTCCGGAGAAATGGCCTCCGCCTCTTACATCGTTATATCCCTGATACTTCTTATACGCCGTATAGTCCCCGTGTCCGGGTCTGGGAATATCCACTATATTGCTGTAATCCTTACTGCGGCAGTCCTGATTTTCGATTATAGCGCAAAGGGGCGCTCCGCAGGTCAGGCCGTTATGTAATCCGGAAAGCACTCTCACCGCGTCAGGCTCACTGCGCTTGGTGGAGGCCACACTGTCATTGGGCTTTCTCCTGTCCAGGAAGGCCTGAAGCCGGACCGTGTCCACAGCCTCTCCCGCCGGAAGTCCGTCTATTAAGACGCCGATGGCCTCAGAGTGAGACTGTCCGAATACGGATACTTTAATACTCTTGCCGAATTCAGACAACATCCGCAACACCTCCCAGTTTCTTAAAATCCTCAAAAAATTCCGGATAGGATTTCTCTACCGCCTGTGCATCACAAATATACACAGGTTCCGTACAGATAATAGATGCTATGGCCGCTGCCATGGCAATTCTGTGGTCGTTGCAGCTGTCTACAGTACCTCCGGTCAGAGATCCCGACCCTTCTATGACAATGCTGTTCTCCTGCTCGATAGCTGTCCCTCCCAGGCTCTGAATCATTTTACACACCGTATGGAGCCTGTCGCTCTCTTTGATCCGCAGGCGGCCGGCATTCTCAATCACCGTCCTGCCCCTGCGCGCCGCTCCGATGACAGCGGTTATGGGCACCAGATCCGGAATATCGGCTACATCCACCTTAAACTCTCCCGGACACTTTGCCTCCTCGATGATTTTCAGGATTGCCTTATCTCCCTGGGGAGACCGGATATCCAGTCCCGTGACCTTGACCCCGGCTGCCAGCCAGAAAGCGCTGTTGGACCAGTCTCCCTCGGGTTCTATTTTCCCGGGTAAAATATAGCTCTGTCCTCCGGGCACCGTAAAGCCTCCGCCGGTTTCAATAATCTCGATTCCGAAAGAACGCAGCACCTGACAGGTCATATCCACATAGCCCCGGGATTCCAAAGGCGCCGTCAGCACAATGCTGCTGCGACCCTCCAGCAAAGGCAATGCGAACAGCAGGCCGGAAATATACTGAGAGCTTACATTTCCGGGTATTTCATATACGCCGGAGGTCATCCTGCCGGTGATCTGCATGGGCAAATGATGGCTGTCAAAGGTGACCCCATGAGCCTCCATGGCAACGCACAGGTCCTCGAAGGGCCGTCCCGGCAGTCTGCCGGTCCCTGTAAAACGGCTCGCGCCCTTCAGGGCGGCGGCAACCGGAAGCAGGAATCTTGCAGTGCTTCCGCTTTCGTCACAGTTCAGCACAGGTGCTTCGCTCTGTTTCAAAGCCTCAATACAGGCTGCAGTGGCTTTCATATCTCTGGACATATGGCCGATTTTCAGCGGTTCTCCGCCTGCCAGAAAATTCGCGATCATCAGTCTGTGGACATGGGACTTGGAGGGAATGGCCTCTACGGTCCCGAAAAGTCTGTGGGGCTCTATGCGTATCTTCATTTTAACAGGTCCTCCAATTCTTCTATATTGATATCGTAAAGGCGGCAGTCACCGATCCGTCTGGGAAGTACCAGCGTCAGCCGGCTGCCCCTGCGCTTCTTATCCACGGCTGCCGCTCTTACCAGCTCCTCTATGGGAATATCCGTGGATATGGGCAAATTATTTTTCAACAGTAAATCTTTCAACCGTTTGCTGCAGGGCTCCTGGGCAAAACCGATTTTCTCCGCCAGTCCGGCCGCCAGCACCATGCCTATGGCAACCGCATGACCGTGGGATACCCTGTATCCCGAGCACTTCTCAACACCGTGGCCCAGAGTGTGTCCGAAATTCAAAAGCTGCCTTCTTCCCGTGTCTTTTTCATCTTCCTCCACCACGTCCCGTTTGATGCCCACACAGGCGGCAACCATATCCGGATATTCCTCCTCCGAAAAGCCCTTCTCAAAGCGTTCAAAAAGTTCTCTGTCCAGTATGACACCGTATTTGATCGCCTCCGCCATGCCGTCTGCCCATATTTCGGGCTCCAGGGTCTGAAAGGTATTACAGTCACAGTATACACCGGAGGGCTGCCAGAAGGCGCCGGCCAGATTCTTACCTGCCTTCAGGTCCACGGCAGTCTTGCCCCCGACGGAGGAATCCACCGCCGCCAGCAGTGTGGTGGGCAGCTGGATAAACTCAATGCCTCTTAAATAAACCGCCGCCGCAAATCCCGCCATATCTCCTGTAACGCCGCCGCCCAGAGCCGCGATCATATCCGTACGGGTAAAATTCTCTGCCGCCAGAAATTCCAGCAATCTTCCCAGCTCCTTCATGTTTTTCGAAGCCTCTCCCCGGGGGAAAGTATAGCTTACCACCTGATAGCCGCAATCCCGCAGCTTCTTCTCTGTTTCTCTGCCGTAAAGCTCCCATACTCTGTCGTCAGCCACCAGGGCCAGCTTTCTTCCCGGCTGTGCTGTCTTCGGAAGCCCGATACCGTTTCCGATGACAATTTCATATTCTCTTGAAGCTTTAACCTGCACTGTTCTCATTGGATTTCTCCTTCATTTCCCGGCCCTCCCGTAAAAGGTCTTTCAGAAGGGCACTGTCTTCTCTGTCCATGGCATCCGTATATTTTTGCAGCTCACAGATAATATTGCCGATTTCCCGGGACAGGTTATCCCGGTTATCCATAAACAGCTCGGTCCACATGGTTTCATTTAAATAGGCAACCCGGGTCAGATCCTTGAAGCTTCCTGCGGAATAGCCCTTGTGTTCCAAAGCGGAGGGGCTCTTCACATAGGCCCCCGATACAATGTGAGCCAGCTGAGAGGTAAAAGCGATCATCCGGTCATGATTTTCGGGAGTGGTGCATTTTACCATAGAAAAGCCCAGCTGTGCAGCCAATGCAGTAAGCATCTCCGGAGGATGTGGGTCTGTCAGAATCAGGGACGCCCCTACGAACAGATCTGCCAGCGCCGCATCGAAGCCCGAAAGCTCCCGGCCCGCCATGGGGTGACCGCCCACAAAGGTAAAATTCCCCTCGGCCGCAACCGGCTCCAGGGCCCTGCATATGGGGCGCTTGATACCGCAGGCATCCATGACCACTGTTCCGGGGGCGATAAACTGCCGGTGAGATGTTACCCACTGGATCGAGGCCTCCGGATAGAGGGAAACAATGATCAGCTGACACTGCCCGATGAGACTGTCCGAAAGCACCTCGTCAACAGCGCCCGACTCTATAGCTTTCGCCACGGTCCGGGAAGACCGGTTGCTGCCCAGTACCCTGTGGTCTGTATACTTTTTGATAGCTTTGGCAAAGGATCCTCCGATAAGGCCCAGCCCTACGATTCCGATATTCATTGGCATGCTCCCTGTTTGTATGTGCAGGCATAGGGTCTGATGGCCTCGATTGCCTTTGCCAGATCGTCGAAGGCCTCCGGCGTCAGCGACTGGGCTCCGTCACAGGCCGCGCGGGGCGGATCGTTGTGTACTTCTATGATAAGGCCGTCGGCCCCTGCCGCTACCGCCGCTAAAGCCATGGGCTTTACCAGTTTCGCATTTCCCGTAGCATGGCTCGGGTCTGCAATGATGGGCAAATGGGTCATGGATTTCAGCATGGGAATGGCCGACAGATCCATGGTGTTTCTGGTGGAGGGCTCGAAGGTCCGGATTCCTCTTTCGCAGAGGATGACATTCTCATTACCGCCTGCCATGATATATTCTGCGCTCATCAGCAGCTCCTGCAGGGTATTGGCCAGTCCCCGCTTTAAGAGGATCGGCTTTCTGGTCTTGCCCAGTTCCTTCAGCAGTTCAAAGTTCTGCATGTTTCTGGCTCCTACCTGGATGATATCCATATCCTCGAACAGGGGCAGCTGGGACAAGTCCATAATTTCCGTAACAATGGGAAGGCCGGATTCCTTTTTGGCCTCCTTCAGCAGGTCGATTCCCTTCTCTCTGAGCCCCTGGAAGGCGTAGGGAGAGGTCCGCGGCTTGAAGGCGCCGCCACGCATGATGCTGGCCCCGGAGGCCTTCACGCTCATGGCCACGGAACACAGCTGTTCTCTGGATTCCACGGAGCAGGGACCTGCGATCATGGCAAAATTCCCGCCGCCTATCTTCACCCCGTGTACGTCTACCACGGTGTCCATGGGGTGGAATTTTCTGTTTGCGTTCTTATAGGGCTCCTGGATCCGTTTTACATCCTGTACGATGTCCAGTGCCTTCAGCAGATCAATGTCTACCGCTGTGGTATCGCCCACCAATCCCATAATGGTCTGATGGGTACCTGCGCTCATATGTATCTCTAAATTGTTTCCCTTGAGCCATTCAATTAAATTATCCAACTGCTGCTTATCCGGATTTTCTCTTAATAAGATTACCATTTCTGTTCCTCCTGTTTTGGTAAAATAAAAGACCGCTGTGAATTTCACTGCGGCCTGATACGAACTTATTTGTTGCTAAAAGCGAAACTCAAAAAAACCTTACCTTGCTGCTAAAGTAAAAGTAAAAGGAATCATATGAGTTTTTAAAGAAAAGATTCATTTTTTTCATAACGGGGTTATCATAACACAGAATGGTTATGCTGTCAAATACTGCGGCTATATAAATCTGACCACATCATTGGGACTACAATCCAGAATCCTGCAGAGCTTCTCTAAGGTCAGCAATGTAATATTGTTATTTTTCTTCAGAGAATCCAGTGTCTTGTTATCAATACCTGATTTCAGAAGCTTATATTGGGTAATGTGCTTTTGCTGCATGGTCTTCCACAAGGGACTGTAGTCTATAATTGTAATCACCGCCTCAGGTTGGTTTCGGTAATTACAATTATATGGAATGAGCAGGGAAATAAACATTGTGGAGATTGTCACAATGTTTATTATACTCAATTATTTGCTTTCAGATTCATTGATATTTGCTGGCCTGTAAACCAAATAGATATGCGTATTTTCCTTGTTTCTTTATTAGCTCCGAGTGGGAACCCTGCTCTACAATCCTGCCATTTTCCAATACTAATATTTTATTGCATAATGTAATACTGGATAATCTATGAGAAATCAGTACAGCACTTTTGTCTTTGGAAATGTGTTTGAAATTCTCAAAGATTTCATATTCTGCAATAGGATCAAGAGCTGCCGAAGGTTCGTCAAGAAGTACGACAGGAGCATCTCTAAAGAAAGCTCTGGCCAATGAGATTCGCTGCCATTGGCCACCCGACACTTCTTTACCATTTACATCGAACTGTCGGGTCATATTCTCATCAATACCCTTGTCCCAATCCTTTATAAAATCAGATACTCTGCTTTTCTGACACGCCAACAGTATTTCTTTTTCATTATCTCTTTTTGATATATCAGAAAGAGCAATATTATCTCTTAAGCTTAAACTATATCGTACATAATTTTGAAATAATACCCCAAACAAAGCTCTTAGCTTTATGATATCATAGTTACGTGCATCAATACCATTAATTAATATTTCTCCTTCTGTGGGGTCATAGAAACGACAAAGCAATTTTACAATTGTACTCTTACCGGATCCATTTAAACCTACAAGACCAACTGTCTCACCAGGTTCAATAACAAAATTACAGTGATGCAGGACATATATTTCTGAATTCGGATATTGAAAACTAACATTCTTAAACTCAACGACAGGCTTTTTATCCGGAA
>CBCSVZ010000064.1:0-5738 GCA_965143695.1 uncultured Oscillospiraceae bacterium | reverse complement strand
CGTTTCCGGCATGAAGGGTATCATGGCGCATACGTCCTGAAGCTGATCCCGGAAACCAAACGCTCCTCCCGACTGGTAGAAGGCCGTCCTCCCCTCCATACGGCAGGCGATCACCTGATACAAAAGCCGCGAATTTACCATAATGTTGAAAGCCTCGTCAGGTGTGGCCACCTGGATACAGTTGAAAATGCCGCTCCAGTAATTTTGCACACTGTTGAGCTCCGCCAGAATCTGATCCGGCATCACCGCCCTGCAGAGCAACCGATCCCTGCGTCCGTCTTCAAAGGTCTGTCCCAGGGAAAAGGTAACCTGTAAGGATTTCCCTGCCTCTACCATAATACTTGTCCTGATCACACCGCAGGGCTCCTGGGGCACGCCCTGCTTTCCTGTCAGTCTGGGCATCTCGGGGTAGAATTCCCGGTTATCGCAGGTAAACTCCCCGATCCCCGCGGAACAGCCTATAAAAGTCGTCAGCGCGCCGAAGGCATCCAGCCGGAAGCAGTTGAACAGCAGCGCCTGATCTTCCTTAGAACAGATAATCTTGTTCACCCCTCCGGGCTCCTGCAGCTTCACATAGTACCTGAGCTCCAGCTCCAAAGGCGAAGCGGAGGTATTGGATATGGAAAGCACAGAGTATTTTACCGGCTCCTCCAAAGGCACAAACACGGTAAGCTCTGTCTCCAGTTCTTCCCCCTTGCGCACAAAGGAGCTCCAGCCGCAGCCGTGGCGTATCACAAAATTGCCCCCAGCCGTACCCGGTGTAGCAGTAAAATACTGTGTCTCCCCCTTTTTTCTAATATAAATGACCTCCGCGGACACATCGTTTACCCAGTCGCAGTACCAGGGAGTGAGGCGGTTCTCCCGGCTGTTTTTGTTCCACACAGGACCGGCGCCGGTCTCCGAAACAAGGAAACCGAAGTTTCTGTTAGAAATACAGTTAATCCACGGAGCCGGTGTGCGGACATTCCCGGTTATGACATATTCCCTTCCCCCGTCCCGGAAGCCGCCAAAACCGTTATAAAACTTCAGTTCTCCTATGAGGGGCACCCAGAATTCAGGTCTCTCCCGGTCATGCTCCAGACCGGAGCGCTCGTAGTAGGTATCCTTGTAGAGCTCCTCTCTTCCGGGTAAAATGTCGTTCTCTCCGGGCTTTTTGATGAAAGCGGCAGCGGCGGCGACACAGTCCAGATTCTTACCGGAAACCACAAAAATCTGTCCCTTCGCTTCAGGCACCCGAAAGCTCCACCGCTGTTTCACAGCCTGCGCCACAGGCACCACCGTCTGTCCTGCCGCAATGACCAGGTCTGCAGGCACCCCTCTGAAATTACAGAAGGCCCAGAACTTAGCCATGCGTTTGATGAAAAGCTCATTTTCCATGCGATTTACAAAAGCCGCAATAATCGGCTTATCCCCCCAAATGCCGTAAGCGGCCAGCTCCCTGCCCACATCTGTGTGCCGATAGAAGCCGTCGGAATAAGCAGCTCCGCCTTCCTTCCTGTTGATAATATTAGGCAGCATGTTCAGGAAGCTGCGCCGCTCTTCGGAGCTGATGCCCAGGGCTTCTTTCTCAATGGCCGCCATTGTAGAGGAAAGGCTGATGGCCCGTTCGCAGGCCTCCGCCGTCCGGAAATGGCTGTAATTGTTTCCTGCCCCCAGACAGATATAGACGCCGGCTGTCTCCCCCGGTTCCAGCTCCAGCCTGCCGCTTAAGGCAAAGCAGGGCGTCAGTACTGTGCCTTTTGTCCCATAAAAGGTTCCGCCGTTTTCAAGGGCTGCGGGCAGAGCGGCTGTATGATTTCTGCCCAAAAACTGATTCAGATCCGTATCAAAGGAATATTTTACCTCTTTGGAGCTGCACATGGTCATAAATGCGCAGGATCCGTTTTTTCGGGAGCGGGCTGTGAGGACACCCTCCTGAGGACAATCGGTGGTGATGAAAATATCGGAAAAGGCCGGATGGCTCTTCCACTCGGGGCCCGGAGCCATAGCCAGCCTGCAATAGGCTGTCAGCTCCAGCGACACAGAATCCTCTCCGCTGTTTGTGAGCTTGAGTCTGCGTATTTCGCCGTCCTCTTCAGGAGACACACACACCAGCATTTCCGAGGAGATTCTTCCGTCCTTACGGGCAACGAGACAGGCAGAAGGGCTGATATGGGTATCGTAATGTTCCGGCCGTTTCGGCACAGGATATTTCGCAGCGCTGAAAAGGACTCCGTCTGTTCTGTTGTTGATATACACAAAGAGACTGTCCTTTGTCAGTTCAAAATTCCTGTAATAGGAACGCCCCCTGCCGTCGGTTCCGAGGATACAGGTATACCTGCCGTTGGAAAGCGCAGTACTCTCAGCGCTGACGGTCTGCTCCTCCTGGGTTCCCTTTTTCTCACTGAGAGCGGGCTTCGGTACTCTGATCGTATACTTTTTATACCCTTTCGGAGGCCGCAGGGAGAGTAAGATCCTGCATTCTCTGATGGCAGCAGAACTGTTAAAGGTATTGCGGACATATCCGTCAGCCAGCAAGTTGGTAAGGCCCGCCAGGGACATTCCCAAGTGGTGTGCCATGACACTGGCAACGACCCCCGCTCTGTCCTTTGTATAATCCACCGCCTCATAAAAGCCATATGTCCCCCACGCGCCCTCCTTTTGCAGCTGCTCCAGATTTTTCATGACGGTTTCCGGATACCGATCCGCCACCATCATACTGGTATACGGAGAGATCACCGGGTCGTATACAGGCTCTCTCTTGAGCCCCAATCCGGGAATTCCGAAGGCCTTGTATTTATAGTTAAGATTTAAATCAAGGCTATTGTACCCCGACTCGGACACACCCCAGGGGATCCCCTTTTGTTTTGCATAGGCCATCTGGGCCGTGGTCACATGCTCCGTGGTGATGTCCCACAGGGTATCCTTCCAGGGCTTCAGAAAGAGCTCAGGCATGTAGAATTCAAAGCCTGTACCGGACCAGGACTTCAGGACACCGTCCCCTTTCTTGCCGAAGTACATCAGAGGTCTGTCAAAATGTTCCGCGTCCACATCTCCCTTGGCAATGGCAATATAGCCGGTAAGTCTGGCCTCAGAGGCCGCCGTATCATAGTGGGAGGAGGAGGGCGCATTGGTATCCAGATTAAAGCCTGTGTAGAACAGCTGTCTTCCGTAATCATAGAGGGGGGTAAAATCGGTTTCCGCTACAAGACGATCGATTTCACCGGCAATTCTGTTGGCCCGGTCCCGCACCCCGTCCCGCCATCTGCGGCTCTTGATATTTTCCTCTTCTGCCGCAGCCTCGTGCTTACTCCTGCTGTATTTATTCTGCCACAGACTGTAATCCCCTTCGCTGCCGCTCTTGGCAGAAGCCTCCATGATTTCCTTGACCACACCCACTCCGTTGGGGGACATGAGGCTTTCCTCGGCGTTAAGTCCTTTCAGTCCCTGGCTCAGTGTAATCAGGCAGGCACACAAATTTCCGCTGTCTACGGCGGAAACAAATTCCGGAGACAGGGGGACCAGAGAGATTGTATCGTACCAGTTCAGGAGATGCCCCTGCCAGTGCTTCATTTTCCCTAAGGTCGCAAGGGTTTGCTCTGCCCTGTCCAAAAGCTCTGTTTTGGAAATGAAACCCAGGGTATAGGCCTCCAGACAGGAAAGCAGATAGTAGCCGATATTGGTAGGGGATGTCCTGTGCGCCACAGCGTATACAGGCTCGAACTGTACATTGTCCGGGGGCAGGAAGTTATCGTTTTGTGTCACATAGTCCTCATAGAAGGCCCATATGCGTCTTGCCTCCCGCAAATACCTGTTGCGGCATTTCTGCGGGCAGCTCTCATTGGGACCCTTTGGTATTCTTCTAGGGGACTGCGGTGTACTTTGGGTAGAGGTTACCCACTCTAAGAGTTTCTTTTTGCTGATCAAAAGTCTCCACAGGGCCCGGAAAGCGGCGTCTGTCATAATACAGGCAAAGTACGGAGAGAGCGCAAGCCTGCACAGGCATTGGAGCCATACCTGTTTGGACGGTGCCAGCAGCGCCGGGAGAAACACGCAAAGCAGCAAAAAGGGCAGGGTAAAGGCAAGGGTCCTCCAAAGGAGCAGGCTGCCCAGCAAAAGCAGCACAAAGGAAAGCGGCCATAGGCTTCTGACCATGTTATCCCTTATCTTGAACCGGCAAAAAGCGGATAAGGGATTTCTTCTGCGCCGTCCGTTTTTGTCAAGAAACGCTCTGCCCAAATAAGGGAGCAGCTGCCAGTCTCCTCTCGTCCAGCGGTGCTGCCGTTTCACATCCTGCTCCATAGTCTTCGGAAAATCCTCATACAGGCTGACGGCAGAGGTATATGCACAGTGCAGGAAGCAGCCCTCTATCAGATCATGACTCAGGATCCGGTTGTCCGGAAACAGATCCTCACAGACACGGTTGAATGTTACCGGATCATACATTCCCTTTCCTGTATAGGTGCCCTCCTGGCAGATATCAAAGCTGAAGCTCCCGGCAAAGGCCCCGTAGCCGTCTCTGCCCTGGAGCGGGGATAAAACTTTGGAGTAGAAGCTCACAGGTCCCTCCGGAGGAATCGTGCTGACAGCAGGCTGAAGGATCCCGTACTTTTTGTTCAGGGGATGGGCCATAATCTCGGCCATTTTACCTACGGAGCCTGTAGGCACAAGGGTGTTCTCATCCACAGTAAGTACAAAGCGTACCTTCCCCGCTACCCGGCGGTTAAATTCCAAAAGCGCTCCCCTCTTGCGCTCCCAGCCCATCCACTTGCCCTGCCCTTCGCTCCAGGTGCGGTGTCTGCAGGTAAAATAAAAATGCTGTCCGTACTTTTCATTTAATCTGCGGGCAGCCTCTCTGCCTGCCTCCACGATCTCCCGGTCATTGTTTTTCTCCCGGGTATCGCTGTCGCACAGGTCCCCTACAAGGGCACAATAGACATACTTCTGCCTGTTCCCGCAATAGATCGCTTCCAATTGCTCAAAAAGATCCTCTACATGCTTTTTGCTTAATAAAAGTGCGGGCATGGCCACCATAACGCTGCTCTCTTTGGGCAGTCCCTTGCTGTAATCCAGTCCCGGAAGCGGTGCGGGTCTGCACAGGATGCACATGATTTTTTCAGATATCTGTGCAGCCATCCGACGGCTCAGAAGGAGCAGGGGCAGGAGCAGCAGGATCCCCCAGCCTGTCATGAACAGCGCAACACCCGGTACAAAGGCCAGGGCAGCCGTAAGTACAGCAGTAAGGGACAGGAAGATCGTACTTTTATCGGAAACCGCATTTTTGATGTGGAAGCCCACATGGTTTTTATAATCCCGGGCAGGGGCTTCTTCTGCGGCTCTTAATGCTTCTGCGGCCACAGCTGCCCCCGACATTCTGCGCCGGGCGGCCTGATCCTCTATGGCTCTTACATACTGCATTTTACCTGCGGTGTTCATTAAGTTAAAGATACCCGAGGGGTCTTTGGACAGAATTCCGAGCACTGCGCTCTCCTTCTGCGCGATGCTGTCCCAGTCATAGGCGGGGATCGCGCTCAGAGAGGTTATGGCATTGCCTGCGCTGGCCCCCAGAGCCAGTCTGATTTTATATTCTTTTTCGATCAGGTTGTCTAATGTAGTACCCCGACCCTCCAGTTTTTTCTGCAGGATCTCCCTGTAGGGAGCAGTATCCTTGCCGGTAGCGGCTGCCATTCTGAGCAGTGTTCCGCAGAAAGCCGGGGTCAGTTCCGAAATATCGGAGAGCCAGATATTCAGAGCCTTTA
>CBCSVZ010000063.1:0-5836 GCA_965143695.1 uncultured Oscillospiraceae bacterium | reverse complement strand
GCGAAGCTCTCTCTTGCCTTTCCTAATCCGTTACGATATTTGGAGTAGAACCAATATATGGGGGAAATGGACTTTACGGTAAAATGAGGGTATAATATCAAGGTTCTGTTTTACATATTCATTATCGGAGGAATTTAGATGTTATCCAAATACAGTGTCAGGAAACCTTTTACCGTGGTGGTGGCAATCATTATTGTGCTGATTCTGGGTGTTGTGTCTTACACAAATATGAGCATTGATTTGCTGCCCAATATGAACATGCCCTATGTGGTGGTGGTTACGACCTATCCCGGCGCTGCTGCGGAAGAGGTGGAGGATAAGGTATCGGTGCCTATCGAAACTTCCATGGCCTCTGTTACGGATGTGGAAAATATCACATCTACTTCTTCTGATAACTATTCTATGGTAGCCATTGAATTCAACCAGAATGCGGATATGGATTCCACAATCGTAGAAATCAATTCCCTGCTGGATCAGTTACAGAGCAGGCTGCCGGAGGGGGCGGGCAGTCCGCTTTCTATGAAAATCAATCCTTCCATGATCCCGACCATGATTTTTGCGGTCTCTCTGGAAGGACAGGACAGGCAGGCGGTCTCCGAGCTGGTTGATACAAAGCTTGTTTCTGAATTTGAAAGTCTGGGCGGCGTAGCTTCCGTATCCGCCACGGGCCTTTTAAAGAACATGATCCATGTTACCGTGTCCGAAGAAAAAATAAATGAACTCCAAAAGAAGCTGGATGAGAACCTTCAGAAGACGGTCGATGAAGCAGTGGCAAAGGGAAATGAGAAGTTTACTGCTATGCAGGAGGAGGTCCTTTCTCTTTCTGAGAGCGCCTATAAAAAGCAGGCGGAAGCAGAAGAAGCCAAGGCTGCGATTACTACCGTGACCCTGAATGTGCTCATGAACAGGGTCAAGGAGGGCCTTACTGTTCAATTGCAGGACTATGCTTCCGAAATTCAAAAGGTGCTGGAGGATTATCAGAACGGCATCAGGGAACAGCTACAGCAGAAAGTCGATCAGATTGCCGGAGATATCAATACAGTGCTTCCGGATGTGACAAATCCCGGAGAGGGTGCATTTGATCCTGAAATCACTCTGCCGGAGGGCATCACCCGGGAGGAGCTGGAGCAGCAGCTTGCGGAGCTTCAGGCACAGGTGGACAGCCTGACAGAGATCCTTTCGGGAATACAGTCTCAGGAGGATCTGGAACAGATCATGTCCCAGATCAAAGAGACGCTGAAAGGCGCGATTGCTTCCCGTCTGCCCCAGATTCCCCAACTGGATCTGGATGCGATGATGGCGGAGGTTATGTCGGAGGCGCAGGCTTCCGTTTCGGAATCCGCTGAAGTGAAGCAGGCTGCGGAGAAATATGCGGCCCTCTATGCGGAGTCTATTGCGAAGAGTGAGGCTGCGGATACAGCAAAGACAAATTTACAGATTGCCGCGGCAATGGCTGCCGCTCAGTCAGAATCTGCTGATACAAGTGCGGTGGCTGATATCGGCACAAAGATTACCAAGAGCACGGTCACATCTCTTCTGACTGCTCAGAATTTTGATATGCCCGCAGGAAATCTGACAGAGGGCGGGGATGATTTTGTAATCAGAACGGGGAATAAGGTGGAAAGCTATGAAGAGCTGTGCAATCTGCCCCTTATGAAGGTGCCTACTATCGGCGTGATCAGGCTTTCTGACATTGCGGAAATCACACGGCTGGATAATTCTTCTCAGATGTATGTCCGGGTAAACGGTGAGAACGGTGTTATGCTTTCGGTATCCAAGGAGCCTCAGTACAGTACAGCGGATGTGTCCAATATTCTCTACGGTAAAATGGAGGATTTAGAAGATACATACAGCGGGATCTCTTTTACTGTGCTCAGCGACCAGGGCAAATATGTCAACATCATGGTGGACACGATCATTCAAAATCTGATCATAGGCGGTTTGCTGGCGATCTTTGTTCTGCTGCTCTTCCTGAAGAGTATAAAGCCTACCTTCATTGTGGGTATGTCCATTGTGATCAGTGTGATTGCTTCCTTTGTACTGATGTACTTCTCCGGAATATCACTGAATGTGATTTCCATGTGCGGATTGGCCCTGTCCGTCGGAATGCTGGTGGATAACTCCATTGTAGTCGTGGAGAATATATTCAGACTGAAGGCGGAGGGAGTGCCTGTTAAACAGGCTGCTATTGACGGAGCCAAGCAGATGGCAGGCGCTGTAATCGCTTCTACGATCACTACGGTCGTTGTATTTGTGCCCATTATTTTTACCGACGGACTGACCAGGCAGCTCTTTACGGATATGGCGCTCACCATAGCATTTGCCCTGCTGTCCAGCTTGATTGTGGCATTGACACTTGTGCCTATGGCATCTGCGGGGATGCTGAGGAATACGGTTATTAAGCCAAATAAGACCTTTGACAAACTTGCAGGCGGTTATGTGAAGCTGTTGGATAAGACCCTTCGGCACCGCTGGATCTGTGTTGTGCTGGTTGTGGTATTACTTGCGGGAAGTGTATGGGCGGCTTTTGCCTCCGGTGCGGAGCTGTTCCCCCAGACCGATTCAGGAAACATCTCTGTTTCTGCGGAGCTTCCGGCGGATTATACGGAAGCGGAAAAGGCTGCGGCTCTGGATCAACTCTATGACAGGATCAGGGACATTGAATTTGTGGACACCGTGGGGATTCTGAGCGGCAATTCCAGCGGCGGCGTCATGTCTCTCATGGGCGGAGACGGAACCACCTGTTATGTTCTGCTGGATGAGGACCGGGATGTTTCTACCAACCATATTACACAGAAAATTAAAGCGGCCACAGAAGATCTGGACTTTGCAGTGGAGGTTGCTTCCTCCTCCATGGACACCTCCATGCTTACGGGAGGGCAGATCGTTGTTGAGATCAAGGGAAGAGAACTGGATGATATCCGGGATACGGCACAGGCATTGGGAGCACTTTTGGAGAATATTGAAGGTACTGCGGAAATTGATAACGGACTGGGGGATCCGACCAACGAGCTGAGAATCGTCGTCGATAAGGAAAAGGCGGCAGAGTACAATCTGACAGTGGCTCAGGTATATCTGGCAGTTTCCTCCAGATTCAGTACAGCCACAACGGCTGCTTCCATCTATGAAGAGGGAACAGAGTATGAAATCTATGTATACGATGACCGGGATACTTCCGTAAAGAAGGCGGACCTTACCGGCATTGAAATAGAGGCTGCAGACGGCACGACGGTTAAGGTTGCCGATATTGCTTCTCTGGAGGAGAGCACGGGCTTCTCTTCTGTCAGGAGAGAGAACGGCTCCAGGGTACTGAAGGTTACCGGAACTGCCGCGGAAGGCTACAATATCGGTAAAATCAATACCAAAATTACGGAGGCTCTGAAGGATTTTGAACCGACAGGTGACTGTACGGTTGCGCTGCGAGGGGAAAATGAATCTATTAACGAAGCCTTCGGCGATCTGTTCTTGATGCTGGCGCTGGCTATCGTATTTATCTATCTGGTGATGGTGGCACAGTTCCAGTCACTGCTTTCGCCCTTCATCGTTATGTTTACCATACCGCTGGCCTTTACAGGAGGCTTCATCGCTCTGTTTATTACCGGCACGCCTGTCAGCATCGTTGCGCTGATCGGTCTGATCGTACTGGTAGGTGTGGTCGTTAACAACGGAATTGTGTATGTAACCTGTGTAAATCAACTGAGAGAGGAAGAGCTTTCTGTACACGATGCCCTTCTTACCGCGGCCAGAATGCGAATACGGCCGATCATTATGACATCTCTTACTACCATAATCGGCTTGCTCTTCTCGGCTCTGGACACCAGCGCAGGGGCATCGATGCTGCGTCCGGTTGCCATTACCGTTATCGGCGGAATGCTGTATTCCACCCTGCTGACCCTGTTCTTCGTGCCTGTCATATACAGCATCTTCCACAGGGGGAAGCGGGTAAAATGAAGCACCCCATACCGGCTTTTTACCGTGAGAACGCGCATATACTGATTCTGGGGAGCTTTCCGTCAGTGAAATCCAGAGAGCAGGGCTTCTTCTACGGGCATCCCCGGAACCGGTTCTGGGCTGTACTGGCCGGTGTTTTCGGAACGGATACGCCGGAGACGGTTTCTGCGAAAAAGCAGCTTTTGTCAGACAACAGACTTGCGCTGTGGGATGTGATTGCCTCCTGTGAGGTGGAGGGCAGCGCTGACAGCTCGATCCGGGAGGTTATTCCCAACGATATCCGTCCCATATTACAGGGCGCTCCCATAGAAAAGATTTTTACCAACGGGAAAACGGCCGACCGGCTGTACCGACAGCTTCTCTATCCGGTTACAGGCGCAGAAGCAATCTGCCTTCCGTCCACGTCGCCGGCTAACGCCTCCTGGTCTTTGGAAAGACTGACGGCATTCTGGAAGGAGAGGCTTCTTTCATAACCAAAACAAACAGCAATATTTGTCCATAAATTGTCATAGTATTTACTTGCCGGAGCTTCCGCGGGTTTGTAGAATGGAGTTATCAAATCAAAGGAATACGGCGGTGATTATATGATACGAGTAACAGTTTTCAACGAATTTTACCACGAGAAGGTGCAGGAGGAGGTCCGCAGGATCTATCCGGAGGGTATCCATCAGGCGCTGAAGCAAAATCTGACCGACAGCGAGATCACAGTCAGGACCGCTACGCTGGAGGATCCGGAGTGCGGCCTTACGGAAGAGGTTCTTGACAATACGGATGTTTTGATCTGGTGGGCTCATGTACAGCACGACTGCGTGCCGGATGAAATTGCCCGTCGGGTGCAAAAGGCGGTATGGAGCGGCATGGGGGCCATCTTTCTGCATTCCGCTCATTTTTCCAAACCCTTTCAGCTTCTGATGGGAACCCCCTGTTCTCTGGGCTGGCGGGAGGACGGAGACCGGGAATATCTCTGGGTCTGCGATCCTGCCCATCCGATTGCACAGGGGATCAACCGGTATCTTAAGCTGGAGCAGGAAGAGACCTATTCGGAGCCCTTCTGTGTTCCGGAGCCGGATAAGCTTGTTTTTATCGGCAGCTATGAGGGGGGAGAGGTCTTTCGCTCCGGCTGCTGTTATAACCGGGGCAGCGGAAAGATTTTCTATTTCCAGCCCGGGCACGAGACCTTCCCCATATATCATGATCCGCAGATTATACGGGTCATCAAAAATGCCGTTCACTGGGCGGCGCCTGTGTGCCGCAGAGAGAATACGGCATGTCCCAATATTCAGAAAATCGAAGGATGATCGCGCTATGAAGAGTACTTTTGCGGTAATCGGTTACGGCGGCCAGGGCGCCTGGCACTGTGATCAGCTTTTGGCAAGCGATGTGGCTGTGCTGAAAGGAATTTACGATATTGACAGCCGGCGGTGCCGGGCGGCAGCAGAAAGGGGTATCCGGGTGTACGCCTCTTTGGAGGAGCTGCTGGGCGAGGAGGATATTGCCTCGGTGGTGATTGCCGTCCCTAATGACGCGCATCTGCCGCTGGTGACCCGGGCGCTCAAAGCCGGTAAAAATGTGATCTGTGAAAAGCCTGCGGCCTTATCTGTGGCGGAATTTGATGAAATGACAGCAGCTGCCGCAGAAAGCGGAAGGCTGTTTACGGTTCATCAGAACAGGCGGTGGGATGTGGATTTCCTGGCAATCAGAGATCTTTGCCGCAGCGGAGAGATCGGGGAGATGATCCGACTGGAGTCCAGAGTCCACGGTTCCCGGGGAATTCCCAGTGACTGGCGCAGTACCCAAGTCCATGGCGGCGGTATGCTGTATGACTGGGGAGTCCATCTGATCGACCAGGTGTTGCAGCTCTTCCGGGAGAAGGTTCTGGGCGTAT
>CBCSVZ010000062.1:0-5839 GCA_965143695.1 uncultured Oscillospiraceae bacterium | reverse complement strand
GTGTGATTCCCCAGGTACAGCCTGTGACAGCTCTGGTGATTCTGACCGGGCTTTCTCTGGGACCCTTTTGCGGCGGCGCTACCGGTGTTATTTCCGCTTTTGTATCCAACCTTGTTCTGGGACAGGGGCCATGGACGCTGTTTCAGATGCTGGCCTGGGGGCTGATCGGCTCAGTAGCAGGCGTCATGGGTAAAAATCGGATTTTATCATCCCTGCCGGTCGCCTGTGGGTATGCTTTTCTGTCGGGATTGCTTTTCAGTCTGATTACAGATTTTTCTTCGCTGTTTTACAACATCGGCGGCATTTCCGCGGAGAGCTTCGGTGCGCTGTTATTGACGGGGCTTGCCTTCAATATTTCCCATGCTGTAGGCAATGTGTTTTTTGTTGCGGTGCTGTACCGTAATTTTTTGCAAAAACTTACAAGAATACGAGACAAATACGGTTTTTTGTGTTAGAATATACGGCAGATATTTTGTTTGGAGGTATTAGACAATGAAGAAAACAGTAAAATGTCTGGTTTTGTTTGTGCTGATGGCCGCAATTCTTGTTTGCAGCGGCTGTGCGCAGACCTATAAGCAGGTATCCGGTGCTGAGGAGAAAAAAGAAAGCGCTCTGAAAGCACAGCCTGAAATAAACGATCCCGGAGATCCTGTTACATACAAGGTATCCGGTGTGTTCAGCTCCGATATGGTATTGCAAAGAGATAAGGTGATCAATGTATGGGGCTGGAGTGATGACAAGGGAAGCTACATTTACGGAGAACTCATGGGCGAGAAGCGGTATGCGCAGGTAGACGATAAAGGGGAGTGGATGCTGCAGTTCTCTCCGAAGGCGTACACCACCGAAGGGCAGACGCTCACCGTAGGACCCAAGAACGGGGAACAGACTGTCTTCGAGAACGTACTGATCGGAGATGTGTGGATTGTTTCCGGGCAGTCTAACGCCGAGTACTACTTCCAGGACATGGCTACCTATTTTACTGAGTTAAACGACAGAATCAATGAAAATGACAACATACGCCTTTACAGAGAAGATAAGGGCGATGCCTACAGAAACAACATTCTGATCGTTGACGGACAGCAGGATGATGTTGTGAATGAAGAGTATCACTGGACCAAGACAACTCCCGAAACCGTTGCCACGTTCTCCGCGGTGGGATATATGTTTGTAAAGGAAATTGCCGACCAGGTGGATGTTCCTCAGGGTATCGTTATGGCAACTGCCGGCGGCTGCAACATTGGAAACTTCATGGATCCGAAGACTGGTGAGAATTATGCATATCTGGATACTTTCTGGCCAGAGAAGCAGGCAATCTATAAATATTTTATTGCCCCCTTCAGACATATGACCATGAGAGGCATCCTTTTCTATCAGGGAGAGTCCGACAATCTGTGGGCTTCGAAGTATCCGGCAGCGCTTGCTGACTGTGTTGCGGGCTGGAGAGAGGCTTTCGACAGTACCTTTGCATTTTATAACATACAGTGTACTTCTCATGCGGCACTTGCGGCGAATACAAGGGAGTGGGGAGGCCTTCCCGAGCTCCGGGCTGCACAGCTGGACGCCTACTACAAGATTCCCAACTCCTATCTGATTTCAACGCTTGATGTGGGATACAGACTGAGACCTGAGGGCGAGCCTGAAGAAGACTATGCCCATACCTTTGATAAGTGGCACATCGGAAAGAGAGGCGCTGACATTGCGCTGGCAGAGCTCTACAAAAAGGAAGGTTACGACTACAGCTATGTTGCATGTCCGATTCCCAAAAAGGTAAAATGGGAAGATGACAGTGTGACCATTACCTTTGACAATGTGGGCGACGGTCTTAAGGCATATGAGGGAGATCAGTTGATCGGCTTCAAGGTCAAGATGAAAAACCAGGAAACTGTTGATACGACCGCGACCATTGAGAGCAAGGACACCATCCGGATTTCTCTGACTGCTGAGGGTGTTGACAGAGAAGTTATTGCCGTAGCATACGCCTTTGAACACTCTGCTTTGCTGGAGGAAGCGAACCTTGTGAACAGCAATGATGTACCGTGCCCGACCTTCTGTTTCTATACAGACGACTATCTTGATTCTTTGGAAGATTAATACGACGATGAAGAAATTAAAATTACTTACGATTATCGGAACGAGACCGGAGATCATCCGTCTTTCTGAGGTTATTAAAAAATGTGATGTATATTTTGACCATGTTCTGGCCCATACGGGCCAGAACTGGGATTACACCCTCAATGAGATTTTCTTTGAGGACCTGGGGCTTCGCAAGCCGGATTACTATCTGAATGCGGTAGGCGATGATTTGGGAGAGACCATCGGCAACATCATTGCCAAAAGCTATAAGCTTATGCAGGAAATTCAGCCGGATGCCCTTTTGATATTGGGCGATACCAATTCCGCCCTGTCTGCTATTTCTGCGAAGCGGCTTAAGATACCGATTTTTCATATGGAAGCCGGAAACCGCTGCTTTGATGAAAACCTGCCTGAGGAAACGAATCGCAGAATCGTGGACCATATCGCAGATGTAAATCTTTGTTACAGCGAGCACGCCCGCAGATATTTAAATGCAGAGGGAACCGCAAAGGAAAGGACCTATGTAACAGGTTCTCCTATGGCAGAGGTTCTCAGCGCCAACAGGGAGAAGATCGAAAACAGCAAGGTTCTGGAAACGCTGGGACTGGAGAAGGGAAAGTACATTTTACTCTCCGCGCACAGAGAAGAGAATATTGACAATGAGTCCAATTTCTTTGCTCTTATGAATGCTGTGAATTCCATGGCGGAAACCTATCGCATGCCGGTGATTTACAGTACCCATCCCAGAAGCGCCAAATTTATTGAAAAGCGCGGCTTTCAATTCCACCCTCTGGTAAGAAGTCTGAAGCCCTTTGGCTTCTCGGACTATAACCATCTGCAGCTCAATGCCTTTTGTGTTGTGTCTGACAGCGGTACGCTTCCTGAGGAGGCTGCCTATTTTAAGTCTTTCCCGGCAGTATGTGTCAGGACGAGTACAGAACGTCCTGAGGCCATTGACAAGGGAAACTTCATCCTTGGGAGCATTACAGAGGAACAGGTGCTCCAGGCCGTAGATATGGCGGTCAGAATGCAGGCGAACGGAGACCTGGGACTGGATGTTCCGAATTATGTCGATGAGAATGTTTCCACAAAGGTGGTAAAGATCATCCAGAGCTATACCGGAATTGTCAATAAGATGGTATGGCGGAAAATGTAGTTTCGGTTACCACTTCGGTAGCTTATCAAAATTAGGGTCGGGCCGATCAAATAAGTGGGATCTGTCGTTTAAGTATTCACAGCTTGGCACATATCCGTTGCCCGTCTCTTCAAAATGAAATTTGGTTACTCCTGTTGTCCACAGACAGGTGCCCGCCCAGGTCCTGTTAATAGGAAGTCCGAACAGGTGGGACAGCAGTGTACCGCCGATATAGCCGTGGCAGAAAAGCGCGATCCTGTGAGGATTGGGTCTATCTGCCACGTATGTATTTCCCACGGAACGGTAGCCGTGTATTGCCAGAAGGCAGTCTAAACCGCCGAAGGCTGCCGAACTGATTTCTGATATGGGCAGATTTTTAAAGCGTTCATTTTCAAACCAGCGGTATCCTTTCGTTAAGCAGTCCTCATTGAGTAATTGAGAGGAAGGACTGTATGCAGCCGGAAAACCTACCTCAGCGGCCCAGGGCAGCAGCACGGTTTCCTTCTTTAACATACGGGCAAGAGGCGCCGCAGTAGCCTGGGCGCGGCCCAGAGGCGAACTGTAGATGAAGTCGATTCCTTCCGCGGCCAGCCTTTTTCCCAGTGCTTCGGCCTGCTTTTTGCCGTATTCTGTAAGGGCATCGTTTTCATAATCCGGATCTGCATGCCTTATCAGATAGAATTCCATGTTTTCCCCTTCCGATATTTTCGCGGCAAGTCCTGCCTGATACAGATGTACGCTGTCGTTTAAATAAAGGCAGCGGGCAGCGGTATAGCCATCCTGATAATTTTGAAAGGCGTACCGGGAAAGACTGCCGGCGGGAAATGCGCTGACACGGCGGGGTTCATAGCCGTCGTTCAAATCCCAGAGGTGGAAAAATAAATTCCGTGCCACCGTACAGGGACAGTAGATCAATATATTTTTATCACAGGGATTTTTTATTTTATACAGGGGACTTTTGTGCAGCCGTTCATACCCGTTTTCACAAAGCAGGGCATCCAACACTGCTGCCTGTTTCCGGGAGTCTTCCGGCCAGCACACATATTTTACCTGAGGAATATTCAGATCGAGACGGTGCTCCTCCTCTGAATGATATACGATATCATTGTCTTCTGTATCAAGCTTTTGCCGCAGCGCATCCTCCTGTGCTTCCAAAGCGGCATTTGCTATGTAAAGTTCCAAACCGATACACCTCTTTTTGTTGATCAACTGCTACAATCATAACACATTTGCAGAAATTTTGCTGTTAATTTTATGTGTATTATGGTAAAATAACCCTATTATTTTACAGGAGATGTGTTCCATGACCAAAAGCGAAGCCCTTGGTAAAATCGATAAGCTGAGAGAAACCCTGAATGACTATTCTTACCGGTATTATGTGCTGGACGATCCGTCTGTGAGTGATGAAGAATATGACCTGCTCTACCGGGAACTGGTGTCGATTGAGGAGAAATGGCCGGAACTGATCACTCCCGATTCTCCTACCCAAAGGGTAGGGGGCACCGTTTTGGAGGGTTTTGTAAAATTCACCCACAAGGTGCCGCTCCAGAGTCTGGATAATGTTTTTTCAGAGGCAGAGGTGCTGGACTTCTGCAATAAGACGGCGGCTGCGCTGGGCCATATGCCGCAGTTTGTTGTGGAAAAGAAAATTGACGGCCTTTCCGTGGCCATTACCTATGAGAACGGACTGATGACAGTAGGGGCTACCAGAGGGGACGGCGTGACCGGGGAAGAGGTCACTGCCAATTTGAAAACGGTGAAATCGATCCCCCTGAGGCTCAAGCGGCCGATTGCTAAAATTGTAGTGCGGGGGGAGGTATACATGCCCAAGGAGTCCTTTGTGAAGCTGAATCAGCGGCAGGAGGAAGCGGGCGGTCAGCTCTTTGCCAACCCGAGAAACGCGGCAGCCGGCTCTCTGCGGCAGCTGGATCCCAAGTTGGCCGCTTCCAGAGGTCTGGATATTTTTGTGTTTAATATGCAGGAAATCGAGGGCGAGGAGGTGTCCTCCCACAGCCGGTCTCTGGAACTGATGCGGGAGCTGGGCTTTAAGGTAAGTCCGGGCTATGAGGTCTGCCGCACACCGGAGGAGGTCTGGCAGGCTGTGTGCCGCATAGGAGAAGCGAGAAAAGGGCTCTCCTATGATATAGACGGCGCTGTTATTAAGGTAGACGGGTTTGCTGACAGAGCGGCCCTGGGGGTCACCGCGAAATTTCCCAAGTGGGCCACTGCCTATAAGTTTCCCGCGGAGAAAAAGTATACCAGACTGTTGGATATCGAAGTAAATGTGGGCAGGACCGGTGTGCTTACTCCGCTGGCCATTTTGGAACCGGTGCGTCTGGCAGGCTCTACGGTATCCAAGGCTACCCTGCATAACATGGACTATATTCAGGACAAGAATATCCTCATAGGAGATATGGTACAGGTCATGAAGGCCGGGGACGTTATTCCCGCTATTGTACAGGCAGACACCGAGGGCAGAGGCAGCGACGGGGTAGCGCGCCGGGCTTTTGTTATGCCGGTAAAATGTCCTGTTTGCGGAAGTCCCGTAGTACGGCCGGAGGGGGAAGCCGCCTATCGGTGTGAGGGAATCGAATGCCCTGCGAGAATCTACAGAGGAATTGTGCATTTTAC
>CBCSVZ010000061.1:0-5891 GCA_965143695.1 uncultured Oscillospiraceae bacterium | reverse complement strand
GCTTCAGACAATTCATGAAAGAACCGCCTCCTATCTTCGCAGGGGCTATGACCTGGCGTGCTTTGAAGAGGCTCTTTCGGCGCTGAATGCCATCGGTGTCAGGGTCGTGGTCCATGTGATTTTCGGACTTCCCGGAGAGAACACGGAGGATATGCTGGCTACTGTAAAATATCTCAGTGAGCAGGAGATCTTCGGCATAAAGCTTCAGAATCTGCAGGTGTTGAAAGGTACGGATCTTGAACAGGAATACTTGCAGGGCAGAGTGCGGATGCTTACGATGGAGGAATATGCGGACACTGTCAAAAGAAGCCTTGAAATCCTGCCTGCGCATATTGTGATACACCGGGTCACAGGGGATCCGCCGGGCAACCTTCTGGTAGCGCCCCTTTGGTGTCGCAACAAAAGAAAAGTGATGAACGCTTGTCTCGAAAGTAAAAATATTATATAATTCAGTAGAGATCAAAACAAAACGCTGCAGGTAGAGGAATATGTATTTAAAAAGCTTGGAAATGCAGGGCTTTAAGTCCTTTGTAGATAAAACGGTATTAGAGTTCGGCAACGGCATTACGGCAGTCGTGGGTCCGAACGGAAGCGGAAAGAGTAATATATCCGACGCGGTACGGTGGGTGTTGGGCGAACAGAGTCCGAAGATCCTTCGCGGCAGTAAGATGGACGATATGATATTTTCCGGAACGGAGACCAGACGAAGCGTAGGCTTTGCGGAGGTTTCTTTGGTTATGGATAACAGCGACGGAGCCCTGAATATTGATTTTGCGGAGGTAAAGCTGACAAGGCGGCTGTTCCGTTCCGGTGAAAGTGAATATATGATCAACGGAGCTTCCTGCCGTCTGAAAGATATTTATATGCTCTTTGCGGACACGGGCATAGGCAAGGACGGCTATTCCATTATCAGCCAGGGCCGTGTGGATGAGATCCTGAGCAATAAATCGGAAGACCGGAGAAGCATTTTCGAAGATGCATCCGGTATTATGAAATACAGGATGCGCAAGCAGGAAAGTGAAAGAAAGCTGAATTCCACAGAACAGAATCTATTGCGTATCAACGATATTATATCAGAACTGGAACATCAGATTGAACCCCTTACCAAACAGTCGGAAACAGCAAAGCAATATCTGTCGCTGAAATACGAGCTGCGGGATATCGAAGTAGGGGTTCTGGCCGACGGTATTTCACGCGCCTCCGAAAGACTTTCCGATATCAATAAAAGATATGAGGAGGTCTCCGCGCAGATTGCGGAAAATGAAGCCTCTTTGGAGAAGGAAAGAAAGGATAATGAGAGTAAGACGGAGGTTTCCAGGAAGCTGGAACAGCAGCTTTCCGAAGTCAGAGACAGAGGCTTTGAAATTGAAAAAAGTATAGAGCGGTTCTACAGTGAGATCAAACTGAATGAAGAAAAGATTTCTGCCGTCAAGGACAATGCCGAGAGACTTAACAATGAAAGCTTCGCCTTTGCGGGAAGAAAAGGCGAACTGGAAACAAGACTGCAGGAAACCAGCCGGGAAATCGAGCAAAACGAGCAGCAGCAGGACGCCCATATGGAGGAACTGCAAAAGGCACAGAATAAATATGACAGTATCATGGCTTTGCTCAGTGAGGATTCCTCCAAGGCAGAGCGTATCAAGGATGCTATCGTAGAGGAAAAGCTCAAAAATGAGCAGCGCAAGGGCGAGATTCTGACCCAGGAGAGCAATATTGCTTTGCTGGAGGAAAATAAAAGGGCGGCCGCGGAGAAGCAGGAGCAGCTTGCAAAGCAGCGGGAGGCGCTCAGCCGGGAAAATGAGTTGGCCAGGCAGCAGGAAGCAGAGGTGGCGGAGAAACTTGCCGAGGCACGGACCGTTCAGGAGAAAGCGGCGTCGGATTTGACCGCCTTGAAGGAAGAGACGGAGAAGCGGACTCAGGAAATGAATCTGATCAATTCCGAGCTTCAGAGCAAAGAGGCCAGATATAAGCTGCTGAAAGAGATGGAAGAAAATTATGAGGGCTATGCCAGAAGCGTGAAAGAAATTCTTTCGCTCTGCAAGGAGAATGCCGACTTCGCACAGCTCATTACTGTTCCCCAAAAGTATGAGCTGGCTGTGGAGGCGGCGCTGGGCGCGTCTTATCAGAATATCGTTACCGCTTCCGAAAACGAAGCAAAGCTGGCAATCAACTACCTGAAAGAAAAACGTCTGGGCAGAGCCACCTTTATGCCGGTCACTGCAGTCAATCCGAGAAGCATGGAGCCCCGCACAGAGAACCGACTTCGTACCATGGACGGCTATTGCGGACTGGCTGCCCAGCTGATCCGCTTTGAACCCCATGTGGCGCAGGTCATCAACAATCTTCTGGGGAAAGTGGCAGTGTTTGAGAACCTTGACAGCGCCATTCAGGCGGCCAGGACCTTTCAATACGATTTTATCTGCGTTACCGTGGAGGGTGACATTTTACGGACAACAGGCGCGATCACCGGCGGAAGTTCTGAAAATACAAGAAGACCCGGAGCACTGTCCAGAACCAGAGAAATTCCCGCACTTGAAAAAGAAGTGAAGCTTCTGCGTAATCAGTACGAGCAGCTTTGGAATATCATCGGGAGCAATAAAGCGCGTATCATCAACGGGGAACTGGAGCAGGGCGACAGTCTGTCTGCAATCCGCAGTCTTGAGGTAGAGTATGCCAGGGTAAGAGCCCAGGCAGAGAATACTGCCATGCGCCTTGAAGAGAGTCACTCGGGCAGCAATGCCATTGCGGAAGAAACAGCGCGCCTGGAGAAAGGCATTTCAGAAGCCAGGGCGTCTATTGAGGATATCCGGTATGAAATGGAGCAGGCTTTTACCAGGATGGAAGAACTCAATAAAGACCTGTCCGCCTACGAAGAGAAAGCCAGGACCGGCGCCGATGTGCGGGCAGCTCTTTCCGGCGAGATCACAGAGCTGCGGCTGAAGGCCCAGACCGTATACAGCAGAATAGAGAAGCTGAAGGAAGACAGACAGCGTTTTACAGATGAGATCACAGCCATGGATACCAAATTTGAGTATATCAATACGCAAATAGAGGAGGGCAAAGGGCAGATCGAAATCCTGCAGCAGGAGAATCAGAGAATCAGTGCACAGGTGGAGAAATATCTGGAGGAAAAAACAGGAAGTCAAGGTGTGCTTTCCGAACTGTCCGGTCAGAAAAAGAATATTGATGAAGATCTGGCAGGCATGATGGACCGCATAACCTCCATTACCGATCAGCTGAGCCTGCTGAAGGAGGAAATGGGCCGCCTGGAAATCCGGCGAGTGAAAGCTGAGGGTGAGGTAGAATACAACACCTCCAGACTGTGGGAAGAGTACGAGCTCACGGTGTCCGGAGCAAGAGAGCTGACCGGAGGAAAGCCCGTTGAAAATTACGGTGCCTGCCAGAAGCGCATCAGTCAGCTGAAGAATCAGATCAAAGAACTGGGAAGCGTCAATGTAAGTGCCATAGAAGAGCTTGAGAACACCAGAAACAGATACCAGTTTATGACGGAGCAGCGCAAGGACATGGAGGAAGCCAAGCGAAAGCTGCAGAAAATAATAACCGAAGTGGATCATTTGATGAAAGAGCAGTTTACTGCCAAATTCAAGCTGATCCGGGAGAATTTCCGGGATGTGTTCCGGGAGCTCTTTGGGGGCGGTAAAGCGGATATTGTGCTTACAGATGAGTCTAATGTATTGGAAAGCGGAATTGAGATCAATGTACAGCCTCCGGGCAAGAAGCTGCAGAATATGATGCTGTTGTCCGGAGGAGAACGGGCTATGACCGCCATTGCGCTTCTCTTTGCGATCCTGCGGATGCATCCGTCGCCCTTCTGTCTGCTGGACGAGATAGAAGCGGCTCTGGATGAGGCCAATGTGTACCGGTTCTCACAGTTCTTAAACAGAATTACCGATCATACCCAGTTTATTCTGGTTACCCACCGGAAGGGAACCATGGAGGCTGCCGATTCTATTTACGGCGTTACAATGGAGGAGAAGGGCGTGTCCAGAGTCCTGTCCATGAAACTTGGAAGGGAGAGCTGAATATATGAGTTTTTTTGATAAGTTAAAGTCCGGTCTCAAGAAGACCAGGGACAGTTTTGTGGGGAAGGTGGATACCGTACTGGCCGCTTTCGGCAAAGTGGATGAGGAGCTTTTCGAGGAGCTGGAGGATATTCTGATCACCTCCGATTTCGGCGTTTCCACTGCGGAGAAGGTAATGGAAGGTCTGAGACGGCGCGTGAAAGAAGACAAGGTGACCGATCCGGAGCAGGTAAGAGCCCTGTTGCAGGCGGAAATTGCGGAGCTGCTAACAGCCGGCGGTCAGAGTGAACTGGATTTTCAGGATACGCCTGTTGTCATAACCGTGATCGGTGTCAACGGCGTGGGAAAGACCACCTCTATCGGTAAAATGGCCAATCTGTACCGGAAAGCCGGAAAGAAGGTTTTGCTGGCGGCAGGGGACACCTTCCGGGCTGCGGCCATTGACCAGCTGGATATATGGGCCCAGAGAGCAGAAGTGGATATTATTAAACAGGGGGAGGGATCGGACCCGGCCGCTGTACTTTTTGACGCATGCCGCGCTGCAAAGGCAAGAGGCGCAGATGTACTCATCTGTGATACAGCAGGCAGACTCCACAACAAGAAAAATCTGATGGACGAGCTGGCGAAGATGTCACGGGTCGTTGACAGAGAATTGCCCGGCTATAAGAGAGAAACCTTTATGGTGCTGGATTCTACCACAGGGCAGAATGCCGTCAATCAGGCAAAGGCCTTTTCAGAGGTGACCGATTTGACAGGGATCATTTTAACAAAGCTGGACGGTACTTCCAAAGGCGGCATTATTGTCTCCATCTGCAGTGATATGGGCATTCCGGTACGTCTGGTGGGCGTAGGAGAAGGCATGGAGGATATGCAGCCCTTTACTGCGGAAGAATATGTTAAGGCTTTGTTTGAATAAAATTTAAATTTTTCATGATTTGGTCTCTGAAATACCATGTATAATAGTCCTATCAAGTGGTTGCTTGGTAGGAACGGAGGCCTGAAATATGGATTTTACAAATCAGCAAACCATCAAAGAGGTAAAGCTGTATAACCTCTTTGAAAAATTAACAGACAGAACTACCGCTAAATTTTTGTCGGAGTGTCTCGGAACGAAATTGACACCCGAGCAGGTGGCGGAAAGGCAGCAGATGTTCAGAAAACTGGAAGACCCTGCGGTGTACGCGGCTTATAAGGAGCGCTATGCACACCTTTGCAGCATGCAGAAGGAGTATGACCTTTATGTAGACAAGGACAATCCTATGTACAGAGCTTTGATATTCTTTCAGATGCTGAACGAATATTATTATTTTACCGAAGATGCCCAGATGAAGAAGGATATCGAAGCGGTCCGGGCGTTTTACGGGGTGAGAAAATTCTTCAAATGCCATATGTTCAGTAAATATGACAACCAACGCTATTCCGTGGACATGGTCGTAACGGACGAGGAATACGAAGATTCGCTTCAGAAGCTCTATGATTATCTGGAACTCTTTGAGGAGCAGCACACGGAGCCGTACAGAATATACGGATCCTTCTATGATATGGTGAGCGCTACCGATACTGCTCCTTATCTGGAAATTGAAAATTTCTATCAAAAATATAAGGACCGTGTCCTGCCGGATATTGAAAGGG
Source organism: uncultured Oscillospiraceae bacterium (assembly GCA_965143695.1). GTDB lineage: Bacteria > Bacillota > Clostridia > UBA1212 > SIG427 > CABQMV01. The sequence goes on along the minus strand of CBCSVZ010000061.1, from coordinate 216 downwards.
TATTGCAGGAGATCCCCTCTTTGCGGTTCTATCTTGATATGAAGCGTTTTTATAATGCACTGGACGAAAGACATATTCCCTATTGCATGGCTGATTTTACCGAGGAAAGAGAAATCCGTGTCAAGGGAGCCCGGGATATTACCCTGCTTACCTCCGATGTGGAAAATATCGTATGTAATGATTTTTATTTCAATCAGGAGAAGCGCTTCTGGTGTA
>CBCSVZ010000060.1:0-5943 GCA_965143695.1 uncultured Oscillospiraceae bacterium | reverse complement strand
TCCCTTTGCATTTAATGTCGGTACGGTGGCAGCTGATGCGCTTTCTCCACCCTGAAATGCCAGATTGATTCCCAATATGCTAAGGCAAAGCACCAGTACCAGTCCGCCGAATAATAAATTATTTTTCTTAATTAACAGTATCAAAACGACACCCCCTGTATAGCTGCATGATACAGCATATTCAGGAGGTGTGGGAGTTTATGCCTTATACGGGGAAATTAATTGAACAAATCCCTTCCGCCGGTAAGATCTGAAGTGTTTCCTCCCAGCTTGTTGATCATAGAAAGCAGAATATAGATGGGCGTATTGTCCTTTGTGACAATGCCGGCAACCTCAATTTTATCCTTTGCCAGCTTCCGCATAGCCGGAATAATGCGTGCGTCTTTGTAGTCAAACATCAGCATCGCGCCTACAATTTCCGTCTGCGGGTTTCTGGCAAGTCTCTTAAAATTCTGCTTCATAAGCTTGAATATTTCGTCATTCTTCTCGCCTATGTTGCATATCATCTGCATGACATCGGCAATTTTAATATCCGGAAGCTCCTGATCCGCCAACAGCTCTTTCACCACGGGCAGCGCCTTCTTATGGGACAGTGCTGTTACCATCTTCTCCAAAAACATCTCATTTGCGGTGATACATTGCCTGAAGAGCGCGCCTAACTTCGTGTACATGGCATCCGATTCCAGCTCTCCTGCCAGATAAATTGCCGCATTGATCATGTCCGTCTCATAGAGCTGCTCCTTCGTAAGGCTCTGACTGTTGACATCCATCTCCAGAATAGGAAGCTCCAGATATTGGGTCAGAAATTCCTCCGCAGCTGCCCCTCTTGCCCGAAGTCCCTGTTCAATAAAGGAGGGCATGGCGCCGCTGTTATGGATCATAGCATAGGCGCACAGGTCCAAAAATTCCTCATCCGCCGCCGCTTCTATTTCCGGTAAAATGTCCTTGTGCTTCTCCAGCCACTCCGGCTCTATCTCCCTGACAAACTCCTGAATATCCGCTATGGTGTCGGAGATCTGCTGTCCCGAAGTGATCCGCTCTTCCATTTTACCGTCCACAAAATAGTTAAAATCCTTAACGGCATTTTCCGCAATTTCTCTGTTCATATTTATTCCTTCTCCTTCTGCTCAGGCTTGGTCAACAGTCGCTCCGTCCATGACTTTTTTTCTTTTCTTGCCCGTCCGTAAAATAGGATCTGAGCCAGCTTCCCCTTGGGCTTATGCTTGATGATTACCTTCTCCGTATAGCCCATCCAATAGGAGAAGCCGTTGATGGCGATTACATAGATACCCGGCAGCAGAGCGGTCAGATATCCCGCCGAAGGAATGATAATTTTCGGGTCTATGAGCTTATACACCCAGAAAAAGGGCATGTATATGAGCTGTGTCACATATCCGTGAAGGCCCTCTATATTGATGATTGGATGCTGTACTCTGATAAACTTATTCGCGGCAAAGATAAGAAGGATCTCGGCAATATAGATCACCGCAAACCCCATAGCGCCGCACACCAGCCCTTTGGCCTTGTACCTGGCCCATTTATAGGGTCTCCTGTCGTGCTCGCCGAAATCATGCATTCCTAAATAAGTCAGAATCGTGTAGACGATCACAGCAAAGACAGAATAAAAGGTCTGTATCCTGTCAACTGTCCAGGCAAGTCTTACGGAAACCATACATACGATCGGAAATCCGGCCCAGCTTACCGCTACTCCCATAAAATAGTAGTGCAGCACGGACTTCATTCCCAATAAATGTGTTTTTAAATCTGCATTCATAGATATTAACCCTGCCAAAATGAAATTGCAACAGTGTTATTGTACCATTTCTATGCCGTAAATGCAAAAACGCTCAGAAAAGTCTTTCGATCTCCGCAATCCGACCGCCGTAGGGCATTTCAAAGTGCATAGAGACCCCGTCCTCTATTAAGGCTTCTCCGTCTGTCTCATAGGAGCCGTCAAATCCGGGAGACATATAGTTTCCGGTATAGGTAACACGGTATCTGCCTTCCGGTACAATATTTCTGGGATGGAGCTTCAAAGTGCGCTTGGGATCCTCCAGAAGGAAAGCAAACAGCAAACTTTTGCTGCCGTCAAGAGCCTCGAACTGCCACATGGTATTGGATCTGCGCTCCGATATGCCGGTGGGCTCTGTGAGTAAGTGGCAGACCGCCTGGCCGATAAAATCTCTTTTGCTCTTAAAGAAATCCACGGTCTTCCGGATTCTCTGCCGGAGATCGGGAGATAATCTGTCCAGTTTAGAGGAAAATCCCATGGGACCTGTAACAAACAGGGCCTCCATAAAGTCCTCTCCGACCTCTATGACCCTACCCCAGCAACCGTCACCGCAGGCAAGCAAGTGGCTGTCAACAGCGCCGTTTCTGTTGTGGTACCATCTGGAGATATCCTCAGACTGTTGCGCCACATACCACTTGGAATATACTTTGGGAGGCAACCGCAGTATTCCGCCCTCCATAATGCGTAAAATCTCCACCGGATTCACCGTATCGGTCAGGAAATGGCAGTCACAGGCACATGCTGTATTGATATCTGTCCTCAGGCCTCCGCTTGCACAGGCTTCAAAGTATACCTGAGGGAAATCTGTCATAATTGTATTCATAAAAGTATAGTAGCCCTGATAATAGCGGTAGAAGGAACTGCCGCTGGGATCATGCCCCACTGCCAGGTTAAAATCCAGCTTCATGAATTCCAGTCCATAGTCCGTCACAAGACGTTTCAGGTGATTGTAGATAAACTGTCTGGCCTCAGGCTTTGCCAAATCAAAGAGATAGGAATTTCCGTCATCATATAAAAAGTATTCCGGGTGCTCTTTTTGCGCGTTGGAACCGCCTATGGCACGCTCAGGCTCCATCCAGACACCGAATTTCATTCCCAGGGAGCGAACATAATCTGCAAAATCTTTCATTTTACCGCAAAAGGCCGTTTTCTGATTCTCCTGCCAGTCGCCTACCCCTTGGAACCATACCTCGCCCTGACCGAACCAACCGGCATCTACTACGAAATACTCACACCCGATTTCCGCAGCCGCCCTTGCCTGAGCCTTAAATTGCTCCACCTTGATCACATCAAAATCGCAGAACCAGGAATTGTAAAGTACCGGCATCTGCTTTTGGGAAATCCTGTTTTTCAAAAGATACCTGTGAATCTTATCGCTTCCCAGTCCCTTATCCCCGGGTTGAACACTGTAGAAGAGGATCTCAGGCATCTCCAGCTCCTCTCCGGGCTGTATCTTCAGCGCCATACAGTCGTCAGCAAGACCCAGTTCTGCCGAAATAACAGACAGCGAACCGGAATAGTACTTATTAAATTTCATAACCCAGTGCCCCATAGGCAACAGCTGGAACGCAAGTCCGTTGCCCTGTTCGGTGTCTCTTACACAAGCAAAAGGAAAGGCGCTTTCCGTTGTACGAACACCCATATTGGTGATATTAATGCTTCCGCCTGTAAAATCAAGCCATTTCCCCTGGTTTTCGCTGCACCAGGCCCCTTCTTGTGCATATAGCTTGAAAGTATCTCCCAGCAGATTGAACCGGGAGAGATAGCAACGGATCGTGCCCTCCTTATCCTGCAGATTCTTAATAGAATCTTTTCGGCTCCATATGCCGTCCCTGTATACAAAAGAACAGGTCAGTCTGGTAACGGAATTCTCCAGAACCAATGTAACATGTTCCTTATCTGCGCTCTGAAAGCTGATCAGCTCCATGCCGTGACCGTCGTAAAGGCCGCTGTCATCATACAGCCGGAATATTCCTGTGATACGCTCTATATAATACGGCGATGTTCCCACCATACCGGGCATTTCCGTAATTGCGGCCATGCCGTTCGCAAATTCAATATGTAATCCGTGTCCTTTGAATGCCTTTACCTCTGCCATCTTAATTCTTCCATCCTCCTTGCTATATCGTCAATATTATATGACAGGGCAATATCCCCATTCAATATAAAAAGTATTGCCGTTTGTAAATGTTTCCTGATTTTGGCTTATATTTTAAAAAAATTTTTTTACCTGAATTTGGAGTATCGCCAAAGAAAGGCTTTCCTGTTATAATGAACGCCCGCCGTCTAAAAAGAATTTGAGGTGATACCAATGAAAAAAACAGTAATTTTTATTTTGACACTGGTAATCAGTACCGGTATGTTTTCTGTTCCGGCAACGAGCCGGGCCGCATCCGCTGACCCGTCAGCCGGTGTTGTGGCTACCGGTCAGAGCCGTCTGAATGTCAGGCGGGAAAAGTCCACCGGTTCTGCTGTGGTGGCTTCTTTGAATAAGGGTAGCTACATAACCTTGGTTGCGCGATCCGGCTCCTGGTGGCAGGTTGAATATGCCCGGGGAAAATACGGCTATTGTTACGCGGACTATATCAGAACGGTGTCGTCCGCCGCTTCCACGGTGCAGACACAGTCAGGAAATCTGAATGTACGAAGCGGCTCCGGAACGTCCTATGCCATAATCGGACAATTGGCAAAGGGAGAAACGGTGATTGTGTTATCCGATGCAGGCGGATGGAGTAAAATTCTCTACCACGGCACGAAAATCGGCTATGTCAGCAGCCGGTATTTGTCTCAGACACAGTACCGGGCAATTTCGCTGTCAGTCCCCAGCTTCAAGCAAACAGACAGCCGCTGGGCAAATGTGCAGATTCAGAATACCGGAAAGACGATTGCGCAAATCGGTTGTGCCACCACCGGAATCGCCATGATGGAATCCTACCGGACCGGCACCGTCATCTATCCGGACGCCATGTCGAAAAAGCTGCGCTACACAGCTTCCGGAAACCTCTACTGGCCTGAAAATTATCGGACGGTCACCGACGCTTCCGGTTATCTGGCAGCCGTCTACAGTCAGCTGAAACAGGGAAAACCGGTGCTGCTTGGCGCCAGAAAGGCAAACGGATCACAGCACTGGGCAGTTATTACCGGTTTTACCGGAGGCAATACCCTGACCGCCTCCCGCTTCACGGTGAATGATCCGGGCTCCGATAGCCGCACAACACTGCAACAGCTGTTGAATGAATATCCTGTATTTTACAAATTCCTGTACTATTAATCGGCTATAAGGCGGTAGAAAATGATTCTGCCGCCTTATAGCTTTTGGATATGGGAGACGATTTGTTCAATGACCGCAAGAAAAACCGTATCGCTCTGCCCTGTTGGATCCGGAAGCTCCCAATTGTCATCAAAGGCCCTGCCAAGGTAAGGGCAACCGACATCACAGCCCATGGAAATAGCCAGATCGGGAGCGGGAATTTTATCAACAGTCTTGCTGTACTGCGTTTGCTCCATATCAATGCCGTAAAGCTGTTTTATCAGCCTGACTGCATCCTGATTAATCTGCGGTTTGGTTTCCGTCCCGGCAGAATAGAATTCAAATTCTCTGCCCCTCAGATGCCTCCCCAGCGCTTCTGCGATTTGGCTGCGGCATGAGTTATGTACACAGATAAAAGCGACCTTTTTCTTAATCATATCGAAACCATCCCTTCGTGCGATTTGCGATTTTTACCAAAAACAGCATAACCGGAACCTCCGTAAGGACTCCTACCGTTGTTAGCCTATGGCCATACACAAAATGAATACCGACAGTTTTCCTTTTAAAATCCCAGCTGACGCAACAGTTTCTCCACATCGGCGGCACTCAGTACCTTCCCCTGTGATACGACCCTTTCATTGACAACAAGGGCGGGCATACGCATTACACCGTATTCCATGATTTTCTGCATATCGGTGATGTATTCCGGTTCAACAGACAGCTTCATTGCCATAATTGCCGTTTTTGTATTCTCGTATTGTGCCCGGCAGGATTTGCACCCGGCACCCAGGACCTTGATGCAGCAATTCTTCGTGTCTTCAGCGTTCCCGCCTGCGGTACAGCCGCAAGTGCAAACAGGCGCGCAATTTGTTTTTTTCTTTTTTTCAAAATGAAATAATGC
>CBCSVZ010000059.1:0-5959 GCA_965143695.1 uncultured Oscillospiraceae bacterium | reverse complement strand
TGTAGGAGAAGGACATGATCGCATCGGACGCGAATTTGAGCATTTTTTTCAAAGGGTATTTGGTAGTACCGGCAAATCTTTTTTCCCGGACAAACGCAACAGGCGCGCTCTTAAAGCCCAACCAGCTGATGATCCCCCGGATATAGCGGTTGCGTTCCGATACCTTTTTCAGGGCATTGCAGACCTTTCTGTCAATCAGGCGGAAATCTCCTGTGTCCACAGGGATATCTACCTCCGTCAATCTGCGAAGCGTGCGGTAGAATACCTTGGCAGTGAGTTTCTTAAAGAAGGTCTCTCCCTTGCGCTTCATTCTCTGTCCGTATACCACATCATAGCCCTCACGCCATTTGGCAATCATTTGGGGAATGACCTCCGGCGGATCCTGCAGATCCGCATCGATAACCACTACCGCATCGCCGGAAGAATAGTCCATGCCTGCTGTAATGGCGGTCTGATGTCCAAAGTTTCTTGAGAAATTGATCAGCTTTACATTGCTGTCATTTTCGCAGATTTCCCGGGCCAGGAAAGCAGTCTTGTCCCGGCTGCCGTCGTTTACAAAGACCAGCTCATAGGGCTCGTTCAGTCCGTCCATGACCTTCTTCAGTCTCTTATAAGATTCCTGAATAACCTCCTCTTCATTAAACAGAGGAACTACTACAGAAAAAATAACATGTTCTTTCATAACACCTAACGCCCTTTCTTTTAGAAATACCAGGAGCCAAACCATTTCAGTGACTCAATATAGGAGGTACTGACTTCCATTCCTGACAGCGCCGGATAGAAGGAAACAAACAGTCCCAGCACCAGAGCCAGATAGCATATCAGTATCGACATGCCTCTAAACTCCTTATGCTTCCATTTTAATGCAAAATCAACACAGGAAGCAATCATCATGGCCGCAAATATGGGTACAAGACATGGCATCAGCCAGACGGATACCGCCGCCCCCACCGCCATAAAGACAGGAATTCCGAAGCAGACGATTTTCTCTTCCGAATAGCGCTCCAACAGATAGGCCGCAAGCGAAGATACCACTAAGATGATCGCCAAAGGCAACAAGGATCTCGCTTTACTGTATACGATCGCCACAGCGCCCAAAATCGCACCTGTGCCTGTCACAAACAAAACTCCGTTATAAAGCTTCAGCTTTTTGGATTCCAAAAGACAGCTGATGCAGTAAACGATCATCAGTATGATGAAGGGAACCGAGGTAAAGAAGTGGTAAATAAACGTACATCTGTCTACCAGCATCCAGGGGCAGAACTGCATTGCAAAAGCTACGAATACGACTGCCATCTTCTTATCGCGTCTCCTCCAGGCCATTACCATAGAAGCAGCAACTGCCGCGATGCCCGTCCACCATACGGCGGGATTTCCAAAGGCTACGATCGTAGACCGGATTCCCTCGGGTGCTTCCCGCAATACATAGTACCAGATCGGTCTCACCATAACAGGCCATTGCCACCAGGTGGAGCTGAAATCATGCGTAGCATTCAGGTTGCTGTGATAATCATACATGCTGAGCTGGTTATCCAAAACAATTTTCAGCAGACCCTTGTCCGGATCTCCTGCCATATAGGGAATATAAGACAGTACATAGATCACCGACGGTATGATAATAAAGAATAAAAGGCAGGCCGCGCAGGTGGGTGCAAAATTGGAAAGGATCCAGGGCTTCTTCTCCTTCGGCCAGCTTACACGCTTTCTCTCCACATCCTGATACTCCAGGAATTTAGCCAGGAAGAACAGGAAAGCAAGTCCCGCACCTGCGTACATGCTGGTCCATTTGCAGGCGATACCGATTCCGAAGGACAGTCCGCAGAAAGCCAGGGGCTTCAGAGACTGTTTAAAGGTCAGGTCATAGGACTTGGTGGTAAAATAGTCATACATAAAGTAATACATCAGCATGACAAACATAACAGAATAGGTATCGATCGTAGCAAGTCTGGACTGCGCATACCGCATAAAGTCAAACATCATCAGGAAGGCTCCCGTAAATGCAAACAGGCGCTTCTTAAATATTTTCAGGGCAAAAAGATACATAACGGGAACGAGCATAACCCCGAACAGAGTTCCCATGAATCTCCACCCAAAAGGATTCATACCGAAAATCCGGATTCCCAGAGAGATGATGATTTTACCGAGAGGCGGATGGGTAGTCTCATACACAGGCAAGCCGTGAATATGTTCGTAGGCCGTTCTGGGGAAGTAGATCTCATCAAAATACGTCCCGTTCATATAGGTGCGGGTCGCTCCTGCAACCTCCTGTTCATCAAAGAGGCAGCCCGGAGTGCCGCTCGTTCCCCGTTCCTCTCCTGATTCCTCGGTGACGGTAATGGGAATATGCTGCCAATTTCCATCTGCGTCCTTGTTAAAGAACGCAATTTCATTTAAAGCAAGTCCGGCAGCCTCCGCCACGACCTTAATACGCTTTGCCGTAAAGTTTACATCTTCATAAGACCATTCAAAGAAGGTTCCCTTTTCGATTTCTCCCGCCTGAAGGTATTCCCCCGCATTGTCAGGATCTTCATAGTAGATAACATATTTTCCGGCGGTGGGGATATTGCTGGAGAAGGTGAACCGTTCCACAGTGACGGTCTCATCAAATTCCGCGATGACATATTCTCCGTTTTTCTGCGCTTTCCAGTAGTTAGAGGCAGCCTTGGTGCTTCCCAGATTTACAAAGGAAATCACCGCGGTAAGAACGGTCAGAATTCCCATGATCATCCAGTCCCTCCGGTCGGGTTTACCTCTGGTTTCCGAAAGACTCAGCTTTTTCTTGGCACTGAGCTTATCCTTTTTCTTACTGATCAAAATGGTATAGGCCGCTGTGCCGGCTATGGCTCCGAAGAATAAAACCTTAAAGAGACCGTTCAGCCAGGCAGGTGTTCCCGATGGCGAGCTATCGCTGTCAGAATCCCCGTCACCGGGATCCCATACCGTAAGAGAATCCGCTCCCTCCGGTATCTCATCCACTTCTTCAATGGTAATATTATCAAAATATGCCTTGCCTGTGGACTCCGCGGAATATCCGCCCAGACACAGACACAGATCAAAACCTTCATAGAAATCCCACACATCCACATAGACAGTCTGGGTGGTCCAATCCTTCGTTCCTGTCATTCTGGAGGAAGTTCCCGCGAAATCCTTAACGGAGATGTTGGCTCCCGCCCCCTCCGCGGAAATACCCTCTGTCTTAACGGACGCCGTTATTTTATACTTGGTATTGGCGCTGGCATCAATGTGCTGATACAGCCTTGCGTCATTGGGCTGCATATTCTCAATACAGAGTGCTTTTCCGCCGTCATCGGTATCTGCCAGGGAGAACTGCGTATATGGGTTGTCCGGGGTCATTTTTCCGTAATAGTCATAGCGCTGCCAACCGGTAATGCCGCCGGAATCGGTCATCCCCTGTTCAAAGTCACTGTTTGTAATCACTGCTTTCCCGGCATGGGAACAGCCTGCAGATGACAGGATCAACAGGGCTGTAAGCAGCAATACAATACTTTTGATACGCAAATGTTTTCTCATATTATCACTGTCTCCAAATCTTTTTATCTAAACCTGTGTTCTCTATTTTACCAAAAGAATCGGCAATTGCAAAGGCGGCTACCGCAAGAGCAATCAAAACATTTAAATAAGAAAGGGTAAGGCGTACGGTGCCTCCCTGCGGCCACATGTACGGTTTCCCCAGATTCAGATCCACCAGGATTTCCATTACCGTAAAGAAGCCTGCCGCGGAGGCTGCCGCAGCGAGCCCCAACAAAGCTCTATTATTCTTAAGTACCGCGGCAATTATCAGAAATACCACTGCCGGAAAGAAATACCGTTCGTGCATTCTGGGGCCGAAATTTGCTACCAGCAAGAGAATGACCGCCGCGGAAAGAAAAGGCAGGGAGGGATTTTTCTTTGTTTTGAGATACAAAAACCAGGTGAGAGCCGCTGCCAATACGATAAAGATCATGCCCCACCAAAAATAGGTAAGTCCCAGAAAAGGCTCGGAATCCTTTTTCCAATTGGCCCCGATGCCGTAGAAAAAGTTCAGCGCATTGACACAGGCATAATCATAATGCCCGGCGGTTCCCATAAACAGACTCAATATCCACGCAAAGGGCGTTACCAGCTTTGTCACAAGTCCTCCTCCATCTGCATGGAGCATTTCCAGAACAGGCGTTACCCGTTCGATCATATATTCCTGAGTCATATCCACACTCAGGGCAAAGGGAAGCGCTACGCCGACAGCAGTACCGATCCCTGCCAGGGCGCTGTACAAGAAGGTACTGACCTTCTTGTTTTTAAACAGAGCAAAACAAAGTACGGGCAGCACAATAATCGCCTGTGGCTTCAGCATAACGGCCACGCCGAATACCACCGAAGACAGCACAAATTTCTCCTGCATAATAAGGTAAAGAGCAGCTACCAAAACCAGTGTAAGCACCGAATCCACCTGTCCCCATACCGTAGAATCGATGAAGCTCAAGGGGTTAAACATCCAAAAGGCGGTGAAAAAGTACGTCCAGTTTTTTGGCACACGGCCTTTGCACAGCAGATAGATAAAGTACGCTATACCGCAGTCGCATAAAATGGCAGGCAGTCTGATAATCACATCGTAGCCTGCAGTCTGGGCGCCGAAAAGCTTTGCAAGCATTCCGCAGAGAGAAAGGATATATACATAGCCCGGCGGATAGTCAATATTCTCACCCAAAACATTATATGTATCCAAAAGTCCGTTGGCGGCAGTATTGCCCCAGTGCTCGAAAAGAGCCACGTCGTTTCCGTAGCCTATAGAGAAAGAAGCTACCACAAGTCTTATGAGCAGCCCAACCCCGATAATCAGCAACACATTTTGCAACACTTCCTTTTGGGCAACGGCCGCCTTTTTCTTCTTTCCCGCTTTCATCAGGCGCTTTTCCATGCCTGTAAGATGCCTGTAATAGGCATAGAAGCCTCCGGCTACAGCCAGAAACAAAAGAGCTCCTGCCGTCATCCAATTGAGGTAATAGCCGTCAGCCTGCTCCTGTGTCAGGTTTTCATACACAGCAAAGGAGGAAAGCGGCATGACAGCTGCCAAAAACACAGCAGCGGCGATCCGCAATTTTTTTCTCATACTCATAAATAAACCACCTTTCCCACCGTTGCCTGCGGGGAAACGGTCACTTCATTTTTACAAAATATTTCATCGATCACGCATCCCGGACCGATATTGGCTTTTTTGCAGTAGAGGGTCCTGATTTTGGTATAGCTGATATTGGCCTTGTCGCAGTCGGCCTCCGTACAGACAAGCAGATAATCCGGTTCTTCTCTTTGTTCCTGCTTTAGAACGGATTTCTTGACAACAATACTGTCTGCCACCACTTCATCCGCATAGGATTTGGAAGCAGAATCAATTGTAAGCTTCTGGGTTCGGATGCTTCCGTCCACCCACAAGGCACCCATAACCGATATTTTCTCCGAACGCAGCTTGCCCAGGCAGGAAAATTCCCCTCCAACATCCAGCTCATAGACTTTCGCAGAGCTCCTGCAGGTGACCCGGCCGTAGGCTGACAGAACTTCCGCGTTTATTTTACCGCTGACCTTGAGCCTGCCGTTGACCTCTCCGCTGTCCACCACAAGGGAATAGCCGCACTCCAAATGTCCCTCTACAAGAATGCGGTCGCAGGTAACAAGCCCTCTCACATCCGCGCTGCCCAGTATTTCCACATTGTCCGCTTCCAGGTCTTCTTTCAGCAAAGCAGTACCGGTAACACACAAATCATGGGTTACCAGATCCTCTTCATAGGTCTGAACACCGTCAATAATCAGACCGTTAAAATCTTTTCTCTGCTCTTTGGTCAGCATCCGCCCGCAATCTCACTCTCCAAAAGTTCCACATTTTTCCGGAATACCTCCAGTGCCTGCCGGACAGGCTTCGGTTTTGTTAAATCCACCCCGGCATGCTTCAAAAGTTCCAGGGGATAGT
>CBCSVZ010000058.1:0-5962 GCA_965143695.1 uncultured Oscillospiraceae bacterium | reverse complement strand
CAGAGAAAGGGACAGGACAAGGATCGGGAGAAAGAGAAGGGCTCTTCCCTGCTGAAGTTGGACGGCATTAAAGACATTCTGGGTAAAATGGCCGATAATGACATCCTGATCCTGATGTTGATTTATCTGCTTTTGTAGTATAATAAAACTGCTATGGAAAGAAAAGAGTATTTTACCAAACTGAAACAGTGCCGTCTCTGTCCCCGCCTCTGCGGTGTGGACAGACTGTCCGGCCATAGGGGGTTCTGCGGCGCGGCGGGAGAGGAGGCTGAGATTTCAAGAGCGGCCTTACATCTGTGGGAGGAGCCCTGTATCTCCGGAAGCCGGGGGTCGGGAGCGGTGTTCTTCAACCACTGCAGCTTAAAATGTGTGTACTGCCAGAATCGGAGTATCAGCCGTCCGGACACACCGGGGATCCGGGTTACGCCCGAACGGCTGGCTGAGATTTTCCTGGAGCTTCAGGCACAGCAGGCGCACAATATTAATCTGGTCACCCCGACCCACTATGCCTGCCAGATTGCCCTGGCTGTGGATATCAGCCGGAATTCGGGGCTGAGGCTGCCTGTTGTGTACAACTGCGGCGGCTACGAGGAGGCCGATACCGTACATTTTCTCGGGGACAGAGTTCAGATTTACCTTGCAGACTTTAAGTATTGGGACCGGCAGCTTGCGGAAGAATACTCGCAGGCGCCCAACTACAGGGCCAGGGCGATCAGGGCGCTCGATGCCATGGTACAGTGCGCGGGCGCCCCTGTACTGGATGAGGAGGGCCTTATGCAAAGCGGCGTTATAGTGCGACATCTGGTGCTTCCCGGTGCATGGGAGGATTCTGTTAAAATTATCGGCTTTCTGCATAAACGCTATGGGGATGACATATATATCAGTATTATGAATCAATATACGCCCCCGCAGGGGTGCCTTTTACCGGACAGGCTGAGAGAGCCTTTGCGCAGGGAGGCGTATGAAAGGGTGCTGGAATATGCCGCGGATATCGGAATCGAGAGGGGCTTTATGCAGTACGGCGGCACTGTCAGCGAAAGCTTTGTTCCCGCCTTCGACGGTGCCGGGGTATTGAAAAGAAATGACTTTATGGTATAATAAATAGACTGTTAAATTAGAAAAAGGATGTAATATCTATGAGACAATGCTTATCGAGAATAAAGAGAAGACCCATTATTCTGGTTTTGCTGGCTATAATGACCCTGCCTCTTTGTGTCTTTGATCAATATAATTCCATTACAAAAAAATTCGGCTCCTTTTCTTTAATGTTTAAGGATGATTTTATGACCGGCCTTTCCAATTTTGCAGACGGTATTGCCGCTTCGGCAGGGGAGCCCTGGATCATGGCATTGACCATAGGCGTAACGTTTCTTTTCATACTGGCCTTATCGGCGCTGCTGGGTGTGGTCTGCGGCGGATATTTTCAGAATATGTATCTGGCCGTAAACGACGCCCCACCCAAGAAGGGCGACTATAAGCTGGGCATCAACCGTCACTTCGGTAAAATGACCGCATATTTTCTACTGTTTATCTGTTCTTTTATGATCGTGGCGGCGCTGGTGCTGTTTTCTCTGGTGCCCTTTGCCATGCATTTGGAGATGTTTCTGGCGGGAGATTCCAGCGTAATATTTAAAATGATGCTTCTGGCAGTTGTGACGGTTCTATTCGGATATTTTACGATCGTTTTCTATTCTATGTATCTTTCCTATATGGTTCCTGCGATTGTAGGCTTTAAGAAGGGCGGCGTTATTGTTTCCTTCAAAATGACCAACGGCTACTGCTGGTATCTGATGCCCAGAACGACACTGTTTCTGTTCCTGATGCTGGTTGACAAGGTCATCATGCTGGCCTTGGGCTACGGTACAGCTACGGGAGGAAAGGCGATTCTCTGCCTGGGTATTAACTGGGTACTGACAACAGTGATCCTCTTCGGATACATCTACTATGTATTTAATACATTTATCATTATGAAAGAGGATATGTTCACAGTCAGCGAAGAGGAATAATTGATCAGGATACAGCTGATGGAGCCGTCTCGGAGACCGAGACGGCTCTTTTTGGTCCAAAGCCATTGACTGCCTGATGAAACCGCCATCATTGTAACACATACAAAAAAACACTTTCCGAAAAGTAATAAGTGTTGCATTTTCAATTTGTTTATGCGATAATTAATTGACTAATCAGTTAATAGAACGGAGTGGTGATGTGCGAGTAAGAAACGAAGAAGAATACCAACGCAAAAAAAACGAGCTTATGGAAAGTTGCTACGAGTGCTACGCGGAGTACGGGCTGGGCACCGTCGGCATTAAGGGACTTGCCGAGGCAAGCGGCTGCACCTCCGCGAGCCTGTATACCTATTTTACCGATTTGGATGATCTGATCGTCCAATCTTCCGAATACTGTATGAGTAAGGTAGATGATGATTTTATGGCGAAAGCGCCCACAGATGTGGAGGACTTGTGGCGGTTTATCGACGAGATACCCTACTGGACGGCAAAAAAACACGGCAAGAAATACCGTCTGATGTATCAGGTTTACACCCACCCGAAATACATAGAATACGGCAAGGAATTTTTTAAAGGCGTTGACAAACGATACACCGAATACGCAAAAAGTTTAGAGCCGAATTTGGGTATTCCCTACGAAAAACTTACTCCGCTGATTTTTATTTTAGTCAGAGCCTGCGTACACTTCGCACTCTTTGGAGATGAGTTTTACCTAAAAGCACAGATAACGGTTTTAAAGGAATCCCTTGAACTGTTCATAAAAAAATACAACCCTGATATGATTTCTTAAGGAGGCAGGTATAATGAAAAAACGAATTTTAAGCATGGTGCTTGTGCTTTGTATGGTAATGGCAATTATGCCGCAGGCGGTAGTTGCTGCTGACGCTAACTGGGAAAATAAAATCTGGATTGGCGACACCCCTGTCAACATGAGCAATCTATCCGGTGACGGTTGGGATTTTAAAAATGGTGGTGGTGGTAAATATATTCTCGAATTGAAAGCTGGTTTTAATTGCAGCGGCTCTACCAAACTACCTGATTCCAATGATAAAGCTGTTATCCAGATCAGGTCACTCCAGAATATTACTATCAAGTTGCTGGGTGATGCCACAATTGGTACGGCAGGCTCAGAAAACAACGCCCCCAACGGTGCAAAAACCTATGGAATTTATGCACCGAATACGAATCTGGCAATTGAAGGTACCGGTACGCTGAATGTCTATTCAAACATCAATGCGATTTACTGTAATTCTCTGACTGTGGACGGCGTAAACCTGAACTGCAGTTCTCGTTCTACGGCCATATATACCAACGGTGACTTTAACATACAGAATAACGCTGATATTTCCGCCATAACAAAATATGGGATTGCAAAGAATACTCATTTTGATGATAATATCAATGAGATATATAGCAACGATGGTGTATCCTGTATTTTAGTTAAAGGGTCGCTTAATGTGGAAAACTCTGTTCTCTTTTCGAAAAATACCTACTGTGAACGAGAAAACGTCGAATTCAAATGCGAATGTAAGAGCATCTTCGTAATCAATTCTATTACTGTATCCGGCAGGAATGCATGTATCACCGGAAAAATGGAGGTTAACGCCTACACGAACCCTAACGATATTGTGGGTCTTTATGCTATCATGGTGGGAAAGGCTTTGGAAAGGGCTATCCATATAAAAAACGGTGGCACAGTCGAAGGGTTTGTAGACGGCGAAACAGGTCAATATGTACGCGGTATCCTATCTTATGCGGGGTTGTCATTTGACGAAGGAGGAGGTTTCATTAGCGGCGGTCAATATACAACTATTCGCTTTGAGGATTATGAGGGTACCGTACGCGAGGGTTATAACCTACCAGCTGCGGAAACGCCAAAGTACGAATTAAAATTCAGCAAAGATCACGAATTAACAGAAATCACCACCGATCCCAATGCTAAATACAACTGCTACCGCGAGATTAAGGTTACGCGACCTACCGGCATCTATTTCCGCACAACCGGCAGCGGTCGGCAGTGGTCCTTCTATAAAGACTTCTCTCAAGCTTATTCTCTGGACAGTACGACAATCGACCTTCGGAACATTTCCGATTCTGTCTTTGTAAAGAGAGGGTGGAATTCCGACTGGGGCACCCCGAACATTTATATCCAATCGGGCGATTGGACGATTATTCCGCCGTCTTCAGACAAAGTAAACTACTATATTGAATCCGGAACCCAAACCATCCAGCTTCAAGACCAAAGAGAATATGCCGGCGGTCATATCTATATTGCCGAAAACGCGACTGTGAATATTCAGGGCGACGGCATTGGTGAAAACTGGGATATTTCGCCGATAAACAGCACAGCTACAGCAGGCGGAGCGGTTCGCTTTGTAAGCGGTACGGTCAAAAATGCCCGGGCAGACATGGCAAACAAGGTATATATTCTGGGCGGCAATATCAACTTCAATCTGAAGGACTACTCACAGGTTGTCATGCGGGAGGATGGCTTGCGGCTTTATAAGGACATATATGTTTTGAGTCCGTGCACTGACAGGCTGACTACAATTCATACAGGTGAGGCAATTATCACACCGGAAGAAAGCTATTATTACCCGATTGGTGACAATCTCAATCTTGTTGTCTGGACGGTCAATGATCTTCCCATAAAATATGTCACAGTCACGCCGGAAGACGGAGAGACCTACAACCTGATCCCCGGAGGGAGCATTGAGGGCCTTGGAAGCGAATACCACAGCCTTGTAAGAGCCGAAAGATATCGGGAATTCGTTCCAAATCCAAACTACAAGTTTTTCAGAAATCCCGACGAAAGCGTCACTATGAATGCCGCGGGCAGTATCAATACCTATGAAAAACGGCTTGATTCCGCGTTCTATGGCCCTTACCTGATCGGTTCTACGACCGATTTGGACAGCAGTCTTCGCGCGGAGTGGTCATACCAGAATGACAACGGCGAAAAGGTCGTTGTCGGCGGAAATTCGCTTACCTGTACGATCGACGATTTAAGCGATATCGTAAACTATCGTACTTACACCTGCACGGTTTATGAAAAAGCCGCGGATGGAAGCGAGAAAGCAATCGGTTCCTATAATGCCAAGGTCTATGTCATGAGATGGGAGCAGCCGGACACGGTATATGCCGCCATCGGTGAAGAAGTTACCTTTACCGTGAATCCGTCAGCAGAAACGCAATGGGCAGCAGGCTTTTTAAGCACTTTGAAGTGGCAGGTAAACAAAGGCACGGGCTGGGAAGATATCCCTAAGTCCAATACAGTCAGCTATACTGTCACGATCACTGAGGAAAATGCTTTCTATAAATACCGTCGCGTTGTCTGGGGTAGTACCATCGGCAATTATGATAAACATGAAGCCAGTATCTATGTCGAAATGAATTCGCCTGAGCTGTCGGTCACATTTGCGCCGGAGATTACTTCTCAGCCGCAAAGCATAAAGATTCAGGAGAATGACACGGCAAAGCATGTGCTTCGTGTGAGTGCAAACAATGCGGAAAGCTACCGGTGGCAGAAGAAGGTTGACGGCGTGTTTACCGATATGGAGGGGCAGACCTCCGGCACGCTTCAAGTCGGCCCTGAGGATGCGGGAACCTATCGCTGTGTGGTAAGCAACGGGTCCGGCGAAACTGTCAGCGAGGAAGCAAGCGTTACAACATACCCTGCCCCCAGTTGCGGTACCCTCAGCGGAGTCAATGCGGCGTTTGGTCAAAAAGCTCAATTCGGTATCGGTATAGACAATGCGCCGGGGGATAGCGGCATCTCCGTCAAGTGGCAGTACAGCGCGGATGACGGGGCAACCTGGGTCGATGTGGAAAGTACGGACGACAGTGAAAACATCAGCATGATGGTCTTAGAGATGGTGTTTTCGGAGATTTGGTCGGACGGTACCGTAATCAGACGTTCAGAGATCAGTTCTTCCTCCATGACAATCAACAAAACG
>CBCSVZ010000057.1:0-5979 GCA_965143695.1 uncultured Oscillospiraceae bacterium | reverse complement strand
CTTCGGCTGCGGTCTGGATGCGGTGACTACGGATCAGGTACAGGAAATATTGGAGCCTTCCGGTAAAATATACACCTGCCTTAAAATTGATGAAGGTCTCAATTTAGGTGCTGTCCGTATCCGTATCCGCTCCTTAAAGGCTGCCTTAGAGGAAAGAGACAGAAACGGGATCGAGCCGAAAAAGAATGCTGTCTATACACTTCCGAAGGTTGTTTTTACCAAAGAAATGCGTAAGAAGCATACCATATTGGCTCCCCAGATGTCACCTATCCATTTTAATATTCTGGAGTCAGCCTTCCGAAGCCACGGCTACAATCTGGAAATTCTTCCTTCGAATGACAGAAGTGCGGTAGATGAGGGACTGAAGCATGTCAATAACGATGCCTGCTATCCCTCGATTCTGGTTGTAGGTCAGTTCGTACAGGCAATCAAGTCCGGCAAATATGATACGGACAACCTGTCCCTTATGATTACACAGACCGGCGGCGGATGCCGTGCAACCAACTATATTGCGTTTATCAGAAAAGCACTGAAGGATATGGGTTACGGTCATATTCCTGTAATCTCTTTAAACGCATCCGGACTGGAGGGCAACCCCGGTTTCAAGATCACATTGCCCCTGGTCAACAGCGCCATGATGGCAGTGTGCTACGGAGATCTGCTGATGCGAATGCTCTACAGGACGAGACCCTATGAAAAAGTTCCGGGCTCCGCAAACGGACTTTATGTAAAATGGAACGAAATCTGTAAAAAGTCCGTGAAACACGGATCTGTATCGGAATACAGAAGTAATATCAAAGCGATGATAGAGGATTTCGATACTCTGCCGCTTTTGGATATCAAAAAGCCCAGGGTAGGTCTTGTGGGCGAGATATTGGTAAAATTTCACCCAACGGCGAATAACTTTGTGGTGGATCTTGTGGAGAAGGAAGGGGCAGAAGCAGTTATGCCTGATTTGATGGATTTTCTGTACTATTGTCTTCACAACAGCGTTTATAATCACGAAAAACTGGCGGCAACAAAGCGGTCGGAAATGCTTTGCTCTGCAGGCATTAAGGCCCTGAATCTGTACCGAAAGCCTATGGTAAAATATCTGAGAAAGAGCAAACGGTTTGACGCACCCACAGACATTTACAAGCTGGCAGACTATGCAAAAACCGTTCTGGATATCGGAAACTGTACCGGCGAGGGCTGGTTCCTGACTGCGGAAATGATTGAACTGATCAAAGAGGGCGCTCCCAATATTGTATGTATGCAGCCCTTTGCCTGTCTGCCCAATCATGTAACGGGAAAAGGCATGATAAAAGCCCTGCGGCGTAAATATCCCGAATCCAATATTGTCGCTGTGGATTACGATCCCGGAGCCAGCGAAGTCAATCAGTTAAACCGAATCCGGCTGATGCTTTCGACGGCCTTTAAAAACTTAAAGAAAGAAGATGTGTATGGACAGCTCTGATATCAGAAATTTTTGTATTATTGCCCATATTGACCATGGAAAGTCGACACTTGCCGACCGTATTCTTGAAAAAACAGGTGTCCTGACAAAACGGGAAATGGAGGACCAGGTACTTGACAATATGGAACTGGAGCGGGAACGCGGGATCACCATCAAAGCCCAGTCCGTAAGGCTCAACTATACAGATTCCCGCGGCAGAAATCTGGTATATAATCTGATCGATACCCCCGGCCATGTGGATTTTACCTATGAGGTTTCCCGTTCTCTGGCAGCCTGCGAAGGGGCCATACTGGTTGTGGACGCTGCACAGGGCGTGGAAGCCCAGACCCTGGCAAACGTATATCAGGCCATTGAGCACAATCTGGAGGTCATTCCGGTTTTGAATAAAATTGATCTTCCTTCCGCACGCCCCGATGAAATCAAGGCGGAAATAGAAGAGGTGATCGGTCTGCCCGCAGAAGATGCTCCTTTGATCTCCGCCAAGAACGGTATCGGCATTGAAGCGGTACTGGAAGCCATTGCTGAGAAAATCCCGGCGCCTCAGGGAGACAGGAATGCCCCTCTGAAGGCCCTGATCTTTGACAGCGTATATGACGCATACAAGGGCGTTATTATCAATGTCCGAATCAAAGACGGCTGTGTGAGAACCGGGGATACGATTTTGATGATGGCCACCGGCGCCCAGTATGTGGTTACGGAGGTAGGCTGGTTTAAGCCCGGCTCCTATCTTCCTGCAGATCAGCTTTCGGCAGGGGAAGTAGGATATATTGTGGCCAGTATCAAGAATCTTAAGGACGCCCATGTAGGGGATACGGTTACTTTGGCAAGCCGCCCTGCCGGGGAAGCGCTTCCGGGATACAAACAGGTACAGCCTATGGTATTTTGCGGAATTTATCCTGTAGATGGCGGCGACTATGAGGATCTGAAGGATGCCTTACTGAAGCTTCAGTTAAATGATGCTTCCCTTGTTTTTGAGCCTGAGACTTCGAAAGCGCTGGGCTTCGGTTTCCGCTGCGGCTTTCTGGGTTTGCTGCATATGGAAATCATTGAGGAACGTCTGGAAAGAGAGTACGATTTAAATCTGATTACAACCACCCCCAGTGTTATATACCATGTGTTTAAGACAGACGGTACCGGCTTTGAACTGGACAACCCGTCCAATCTGCCTGCGCCGACGGAAATTGCATACATGGAAGAGCCCATGGTAAAGGCGTCTATTATGACGCCTACGGAGTATGTAGGCAATATTATGGAGCTTACTTCCGACCGGCGCGGTATCTTTATCAACATGGATTATCTGGAGGCTACCAGAGTGGTACTCACCTATGAGCTTCCGTTGAATGAAGTAATATACGACTTTTTTGATGCGCTGAAATCCCGCACGAAGGGCTATGCTTCTCTGGACTATGAGCTCTGTGATTACAGAAAATCCGATCTGGTAAAGCTGGATATCTATCTCAACGGGGAAATTGTAGACGCCCTTTCCTTTATTGTCCATGCAGACAAGGCCTACGGCCGCGCCAGAAAGATAGCGGAAAAGCTAAAGGAGAACATACCGAGGCATCAGTTTGAAATCCCCATACAGGCCTGTATCGGCGGTAAAATTATTGCCAGAGAGACGGTAAAGGCTTACAGAAAGGATGTGCTGTCCAAGTGCTACGGCGGTGATATTTCCCGTAAGAAGAAGCTTTTGGAAAAACAAAAAGAGGGCAAGAAACGTATGCGCCAATTCGGCAGTGTAGAGGTTCCCCAGGAAGCCTTTATGAGTGTTTTGAAATTGGACGAATAGTATGAAAGTATGATATACTTAATAAGTTAAATTTATAATATTGGAGGTTTACACAGTGTACAGTACAGAGGCAATCAGAAAGGTGGATCCGGAAATAGCAGATGCTATTGAGGCGGAAGCCAACAGACAGAGAAACAAAATCGAACTTATCGCGTCTGAGAACTTTGTGAGTGAAGCGGTAATGGAGGCCATGGGAAGCCCGCTTACAAATAAATATGCAGAAGGCTATCCCGGAAAGCGTTATTACGGAGGCTGCGAATGTGTTGACGTTGTTGAAAACCTCGGAATAGAAAGAGCAAAAAAAATATTCGGCGCAGCTTATGCCAATCTGCAGCCCCACTCGGGAGCACAGGCCAATATGGCCGTATTCTTCGCATTGCTCCAGCCGGGTGACACGGTCATGGGGATGAATCTTGCCCACGGCGGTCATCTTTCTCACGGCAGTCCCGTTAATATGTCCGGTAAATGGTTTCATATCGTACCCTACGGCGTTGATGAGAAGACAAGCCTGATCGACTATGATCAGGTACTGAAGATTGCAAAAGAAGTAAGACCGAAATTGATCGTCTGCGGGGCCAGCGCATATCCCAGAGTAATTGATTTTAAGAAATTCCGGGAGATTGCCGATGAAGTAGGCGCAAAGCTTATGGTAGACATGGCCCATATTGCAGGTCTGGTTGCAGCAGGAGAGCACCCCAATCCCGTGCCCTATGCTGATTTTGTGACCACTACGACCCATAAGACGCTCAGAGGTCCCAGAGGCGGTATGATCCTCTGTAACACAGAAGAAAATGCCAAGCTTATGAATAAAGCTGTATTTCCGGGAATACAGGGCGGTCCTCTGATGCACATTATTGCGGCCAAAGCAGTTGGTCTGAAAGAAGTGATGACGCCGGAATTCAAGGTGTATCAGCATCAGATCGTTTTAAACGCGAAGGCATTGGCACAGGGGCTGATAGACAGAGGCTTTGATTTGGTAAGCGGGGGTACCGACAATCACCTGATGCTGGTGGATCTGAGTGCGAAAAACATAACCGGTAAGGATGCACAGCTTATGCTGGATGAGGTTTCCATTACCTGTAACAAGAACGGTATTCCCTTTGACAAGCAAAGTCCCTTTATCACAAGCGGTATCAGACTGGGAACAGCGGCCGTTTCCGCAAGAGGCATGGTTGAGGCCGATATGACGGAGATCGCGGATCTGATCGCGCTGACCCTCAATGATTTTGAAGGCAATAAGACCGCTGTATCAGATTGGGTTGCAGCATTGCTTGCCAAATATCCTTTATACGCATAATTAACAGAAGCCAGATGGATTCAGAAGACAGAAGAAAAGAGCCTTTGGCTCACAGAATGAAGCCTCTGACCATAGACCAGTTCTATGGTCAGAGACACATTTTAGCTCCGGGGAAGCTGCTGTACCGTATGATTTCTGCGGACAGGCTTTCCTCTGTGATTTTTTTCGGTCCTCCGGGGACAGGAAAGACCTCCCTTGCCCGTATTATTGCGAACACAACACATTCCGGCTTTGAAAAGTTAAATGCTGTTTCTGCCGGAGTTGCCGATATTAAACGGGTCGTGGCTGACGCCCGGAATACAATGCTGAACCCCGGCGGCAGAGTCGTACTGTTCATCGATGAGATCCACAGATTTAACAAGTCGCAGCAGGACGCCCTGCTTCCCTATGTGGAAGACGGTACAATTATTTTGATCGGTGCTACTACCGAAAACCCTTACTTTGAAGTAAATAAAGCGCTGATATCCCGTTCCACTGTATTTCAGCTCTATCCGCTCAAAGAAGAGGATATTTCCGACATTTTACAAAACGCTCTAAGGGACAGAGAAAGAGGACTCGGCGATCTGAATGTTACCGTTGATCCGGACGCCCTGAAGTTTTTGTGTACCATGGCTGACGGAGATGCCCGCGCAGCCCTGAATGCTCTGGAGCTGGCTGTGCTTACGGCATCCGGTGATAAAACAAAAGGTATCCGTATTGATCTGGAAACGGCTTCGGAATGTGTACAGAAGCGCCATGTGCGTTTTGACAAATCCGGAGAAGAGCACTATGATACCATCAGTGCTTTTATTAAATCCATGCGGGGCAGTGACCCGGATGCAGCCGTACTGTATTTGGCGAAAGCGCTCTATGCAGGGGAGGATATTAATTTTCTGGCCAGAAGAATCGTTATCTGTGCCTCTGAAGATGTGGGCACAGCGAATCCCAACGCTTTACTGGTAGCGGTAGCTGCCGCGGAAGCCGTCCGAATGATCGGTATGCCCGAAGCACGCATTTTACTTTCACAGGCGGCCATTACAGTAGCCGCGAGTCCTAAGTCCAATGCCTCCTATCTGGCCATTAACAGTGCGCTTTCCGATGTGGAGAATAAAAATACCGGTACCGTACCGATGTATTTACGCAATGCGCCGGCGAACGGCATGGAGAATCTGGGTTACAGTGTAGGATATCTGTATGCACATGATTTCAAGGGACATGTGTCACCGCTGGAATATATGCCTGAGGCTATGCGGGGCGTAAAATATTACAATCCTACGGAAAACGGCTACGACGGCAAGATTGCCGATTATTTGAAATGGGTCGAAAAAATAAAAGAGGAGCAGCGACAATGACCATCAGAAGAGCGGAGACAAAGGATATCCAGGCAATCAACAGCCTGCTTTTTCAGGTGTTGGAGGTCCACCATCAGGGAAGACCGGATTTATTTAAAGAAAATGT
>CBCSVZ010000056.1:0-6009 GCA_965143695.1 uncultured Oscillospiraceae bacterium | reverse complement strand
CGATCAGAATTCCCTTGTGACTGGCCTTCTCGCAGTATATGTTGGCCTCTATATGACAGGTCGGGCTGCGGCGGGAGGGCTCTTTAAACAGAATGATTTCGATTCCCGTTCCGTGGGGGACCTCTTCATTGGTAAAACGCAGTATCTTCTCCCGGATGATTTCCGTACAGATCTCTTTCACCGTACTGTCCGTGATCATGTCCTCGTCATAATATTTCGGTCCCTCGGGCATGACCGCCTTCACAGCTTTCAAAAGCAGCTTTACCCCGTCGTTTTTCAGAGCAGAAATGGGGATGATCTCTTTAAATTCCATTTGCGCATACAGCTTGCCGATGATTCCCAGTATATTCTCCTTGGGCACTGTATCAATTTTGTTAATGGCCAAAAACACCGGGGTATTCTTAATTTTCTGCAGCAGTTCAAGGATGTTCCTGTCACTCTGGCAGATCTCGCTGTCAGCCGCATCGTACATGTAGATAATAGCATCTACGGATTCCATGCCGCTCACTGCAGCATCCACCATATATTCTCCCAGCTTGGTCTTCGGACTGTGGATGCCCGGGGTGTCTATGAAGATCATCTGGCAGTCCCTGTCGTTTACAATGGCCCGCAGATTGGTTCGGGTGGTCTGGGGCTTGGGAGAGGTAATGGCAACCTTCTCACCTATGAATTGATTGATCAAAGTAGATTTTCCCGCGTTAGGTCTTCCCACTACTGTTACAAATCCGGATCTCATTGTATCAAAGTACCTCCTTCAAAATTACCTCGGCAGTATCCATCATTTTACGCTCGTCCGCAGGCTCCATGTGATCGAAGCCCCGCAGATGCAGAAAGCCATGGCAAACAAGGAAAGCCAGCTCCCGCTCTACACTGTGCCCGTACTCTTCAGCCTGCGCCGTCACATGTTCCGCGGAGATAATAATATCCCCCAGCAGCAGTCTGCCGGTCTCCGGGTCCAAATCCAGCGGATCCACCTCGCCCATGCCGTCCTTGTGCTCCAGCATCGGGAAGGACAGCACATCCGTAGCCTTATCAATATTTCTGTAGTCCTTGTTTACCGTCCGGATCGCCCGGTCATTTGTAATGCACACAAAGACCTCCTGCTCAGGGGCTCCGGGAAGTACCGGCAGACCGTTTTCTCCGGCCGTCAGTACCTTTTCAATCAGTTGTCTGCACCCCTGGGAGGTAAAATCGTACTGTCCCTCGGGATTTTGAAAATCTTCTGCTATTTCAATTTCAACCTTCATGCTTTGTCTCCCTCTTGGCGCTCCGCGCCGTTTCGAATTTCTCATACGCCTTAATAATCCTCTGCACCAGCTCATGGCGCACTACATCTCTGTCAGTGAGCTGTACAAAGGCAATGCCGGGGATATCCTTTAAAATACCCTGTACAGATTTCAGTCCCGAACGCTTGTCCGGCGGCAGATCGATCTGGGTAATATCGCCGGTCACAACGGCCCGTGAGCTCTGGCCGATTCTGGTAAGAAACATTTTCAGCTGCTCGTGGGTGGTATTCTGGGCTTCGTCCAGTATAATATAGGCGTCATCCAAAGTACGGCCACGCATATAGGCTAAAGGGGCAATTTCAATAGCGCCCCGTTCAAAATTTCTGGTATAGCTCTCCATGCCCATAATATCATAGAGGGCATCATATAAAGGCCGCAGATACGGATCTACCTTATTCTGCAAATCGCCGGGCAGAAAGCCCAGCTTCTCCCCCGCCTCTACTGCCGGCCTTGTTAAAATAATTCTGGATACCTCATGGTTTTTAAAGGCGGTCACCGCCATGGCTACTGCCAGATAGGTTTTGCCGGTTCCGGCCGGGCCGATTCCAAAGGTAACAGAATTTTTCTTCATGGCCTCAATATATTTTTTCTGTCCGGCAGTCTTGGCCTTCAGCTGCCGACCCTTGGCTGTCATGCAGATCACATCGGCAGAATAACTCCGCACTACCTGCAGACTCCCCTCCGCTGCCAGATCGGTAAAATACCCGACCATCTGACGGGAAATGAGTTCCCCCGCCCTGGCCATTTCAAAAAGCTTCAGCAGTACATTTTCCGCCTGCACACAGCTTTCTTCCCGGTCTCCGCCGATGACGATTTCTCCGTCGCGGAGCATAATTTTAACCATAAAGGCATCCTCTATGAGAGAGATGTTGCTGTCGCCGTTTCCAAACACTTCCTGTGCCTGATTGACATTATCCGGATTGATGATTCTCTGGGGCAATACTGTTCCTCCTCGGGTAAAATGAAATGATTTGTAATTATTATAACACATTTCAGGACAAGCCGCATAGGGGATCCGATCAACCGCTTTACAATTCGTGTTTCGGAACTCCCTTCCTCCCTGCAATATCATATTTTTAAAAGTCTTCCACAATATTCTTGCTCTATCATGTGTCTTTTTGTGGAAACACCGTAACAACTGACTGTTTTTCCACAATAGGGAAAATTGACACCGCCCCTTTTTGTGGAAATACCGGTTTATTTGACTATTTTCCACAATACGACACTTTCAGCTCATCTGATTTTTGTGGAAATACAGGAAAAACCGGCGCTTTTCCACAAAAGCAAAGGTCTCTTTCTTCTCATTTTGTGGAAGATCACAAAACAGGACGAATTTCTTTTTCCAGCAGCTTGTATCGCTTATAGGTAAATGTGTTTTCGATAATATCTATAATTTTCTTTACATCCAAGGCCCCGTGATAACCCTCTTCCGTCAGAATCAGATTGGTTTCTTCCGTGATTCCGGCCTGTCTGTACCGCTCTCTTTTTTGCTCCCAGGCAGCACGGTATTTTGCATCATCCATCATTCCAAGATGTTCCCATATCCAAAGCCGCCCCGTATACGGGTGGACAACCGTAAAATCAGGATAAACCGGCAGACGGTCTAAAAGCAGAGCCTTTTCATAAAAATAGCAAATTCCCCTTTCCTGTAATAAATTTGCGATGATGACCTCTGACTTAGACCTTACCTGTTCACCGTGTTCCGTATGATACCGTAAATACTGCGCATAACCCTGCTTCTCGCTGACAGAAACCGGAAAGCTGTTTGTTACAGGCAGCTGCTTCATCATGGAAACCGTCTTTTCAATAAAAGGCTTACAGCGGTTCAAGATTGGCTGCAAATCTGCAACCGCTCCATTAATTTCAGTCTTTAAAAGATTTCTCCGGGATAGGAGATTCAGGATATCGGCACGTTCTGCTACAGGAATATATTGCTGACGTTTTACGCCGTCCGCCTCTGTATAAATGTAATACTCTGCCCTTCGTCCGGTCCGATTCTTGATATATAAATTCCCCTTTGGCATATGAGAATACGCAGCCACCTTATCCCAGTATTCTTTTTGAATCAAGGTCATTAAAGCTTCCAGAAAATCAGCATCATATTTCAAATTTGCGGTGTCCATATAGCACGCCCCCTTTCACTGATACTTTACACGAAAAAATCAGTGATGGGTATCCCCGGGGCTACTACAAATTCTGACAGATTCCGACAAAGTCACTCTATCGGACTGCTTACGCCGATATCCTCAAGGCACAGAGCAGTAAGCCGCACTGTGTCCTCTTCAATACAGACAGAGGTATCCAGGATCTGAGCTTCTTCGGGAATTTCATCGTTGATCTGTGCGGAAGCCTTTTCCTTCGCCCATAAGAGCGCCTCCTCATATTCCATTTCCACAGACTGCGTGCAGGTCTCCTGGTAAAATACCGTGCGCAGGCCAAAGGGCCCTCTTCCGAAGGCATCGGTATATATAACAGAACAGCTTTCAAAGCCTGACACTCCCCAAAAAGGCCATTTTACCGAGAAACCGGGAAGATACAGAATGTACGAGGTCTTATCCCGTCCCGTCTGAATGACCTGCGTTCTGGTATTTTCTATGGGGACAGAGACCGTGTATGTTACCAGTGCCTTGACCTGAGCAGCGGCATGCACATTGCGCTCAGGCGCAGATGTCACAAAGTCATCGTTCAAATTCACGGTACCTGAAACCAGCAGCTGCCCCTGTTCCACAATATCTCCCTTCTGTACAACCGCCAAACCGGAGGACGGTACAATCCTGCTGATAACGCCTGCCTTGGAGGCTATAATGTCACAGGGCGTCTCCGGAGGAATCTCCTGTTCCCGGTAGAAGGTCCCGGTAGCCAGCTCTACATTTAAGGTTGTGCCGACTCGCTCGATTCCTACCCAGGACAGCTTATCCTCCTGTGCCTTCAGCAGGGTCTGTGCCAGTTGCTTTGTATCGAACCCGCCAAAAAAGCTGCCGGGATGCACCCCTGCCTCCATAAGTAGGCTCTGTGACAGGGCCCTGTCTGATGCCTCTCCCCCGGTTATATTGATCTGCCAAACCACAGAACTGAAATATACCACAAAGGCCAGACACACCGGAATTCCAAACAGCAGAAGTCTGCGTTTTCTGTATTTGTGAAAGCAGAGGCCGATGCCGCGGCGCCGTATCAGGTGAACATGGCAGCCCGCTTTACGGGCAATCTGCCGGCCGTGCTTTTTATAGTCCCGGGCAGGGATCTCCACACGGAAGGTTTCTCCGTCAATGCGCCTGGTCCTGCGTATCCGGATCCCCCTGTGGGTACAGATATTCAGAAATTTTACGCCGGTGCGTCCCCTGATCTCCAGGGTCACCCAACCGTTAATGCTCTTAACAATAAATGCTCCGGCAGCCGCCAGTTCCGCTTTCATTGGTAAAATATCCTCCGTATATCTCCCTGTATGCGTATACATTCCTCTGAGATTCCCGTTATCTCCAGTTCAAAGCCCTCTACGCAAAGGGTGCCGACCTTGGTATTGATATGGATCTGTTTCTCATCAAAGGAACGAAGTCCCTTGTGATTGACAATTTCTGTGGCGCTCTTTCCAATCATTCGGATGGACGGCACAGTCCCCATCATTTCCCCGGTCGCATCGGTAAAGGACCTGTCAACAAACACATTCTTCACGACTGCCCCCTTGAGGAAACCTGATACAGATCATCCGGTGTACCGAAGGTATATCCCATGGCTCTGCCGGTGTCTATGATATTTCCCAGAGCCTGTGCGTTGTCCGAGGAAACCGCGTGGAGCAGCAGTACCGCACCGTTATGAAAATTATCGCTTACCATTTTCAGCGCATAGTCCGGGCCCTTCTGCTTATTCACCAGCCAGTCCTGATAGGCGAAGCTCCACAGCAGGCACCGCATGGAAAGCTCCTCTGTAAGTTCCAGCGTCTTTTCGTCGTACTCTCCCTTGGGCGGCCGCAAAAAGCGCATATCTTTGCCGTATTTGTCTTTGAACTGTCTGGAAAGCTCCAGGATGTCCGCCTCCGCGTCAGCTCTGGAGATATCCGGCAGGGACGGATGATTCATGGTGTGATTCCCTACCTCGTGCCCCTCCTCGACCATACGCCTGACCAGTTCCGAATTGGCCTCAAAAAAATCACCGGTTATAAAGAAGATGGCTTTTACATTTTTCTCCCGAAGCGTATCCAGAATCTGAGCCGTGTAGCCGTTTTCATAGCCCTCGTCAAAGGTCAGATACAGTTTCTTATCCTGGGTGTCTCCTATGTAAAGGCCGTTGTACTCTCTCAAAAGGGCCGTGGCTTTGCTTCCTGCCTCAGGAGGATTGCCGTTGCTGCCACGCTTAAGACCCCAGCATATCTTACCGGAAGCAGTCACTTCCGCTTCCCCGGCAATTTCTTCTGCATAGGCCGGATTTGTCTCTGTATTCTGAATAAAATGTCCCGCGATGGGGAACGCAAGAATTGCCATCAGCAATAACACTGAGGCGGCAATATAAAATTTCCCGGCAAACTTCATAGATACCTCCTGAATTTGGTTATATAGGTATATATGCCGATCCGCCGGGAACTATTACTTTATTACTTCCGTACCTGTCCGTCTCCGTAAATAACGTATTTTACCGTAGTCAGCGCCTCCAGTCCCATAGGACCTCTGGCGTGCAGCTTCTGGGTACTGATGCCGATTTCCGCACCCATACCGAATTCAAATCCATCGGT
>CBCSVZ010000055.1:0-6010 GCA_965143695.1 uncultured Oscillospiraceae bacterium | reverse complement strand
TACTTGACGAGGGTATGGACTATGGATTTGGATGTATACAAACTGAGTATGCTGCTGGACTTCTACGGACAGCTCCTGACGGAGAATCAGTACACCTGCCTGGATCTGCACTGTAATCAGGATCTCAGCATGGGGGAAATTGCCCAGGAGTTGAATATCAGCAGGCAGGGCGTATACGACTTTATCAAAAAGGGCAGGGAAAGGCTTCTGGAGTACGAGGAACGGCTGGGCCTTCTGAAGCGCTTCACTGAGAATAACAGAAAACTTAAGGAAATCAGAGAATTGCTTTCCGACGGTCACAGCCGGGAGGCAAAGAAAAAGCTGGATGAGGTTATAGAAAATGGCATTTGAAAGCCTGTCTGCGAAACTGCAGGCGACAATGAAAAAATTAAGAGGACAGACCAGAGTCACAGAGAAGGACGTCAAGGAATTCATGCGTGAGATCCGCATGGCACTTCTGGAAGCCGATGTAAATTACAAAGTAGTTAAGGACTTTGTAGCAAAGGTATCAGAGAAGGCTGTGGGACAGTCCGTGCTGGAAAGTCTGACTCCGGGACAGCAGATTGTCAAAATTGTAGATGAAGAGCTGACGGAGCTTTTGGGAAGCACAGAAGCCAAATTGGATTTTTCCAGAGGTGCGCCCCATGTGATCATGATGGTAGGCCTTCAGGGTGCCGGTAAGACTACAGGTTCCGGCAAGCTGGCCCTGCATTTGCGAAAGCAGGGAAAGAAGCCTCTGCTGGTAGCCTGTGATGTATACAGACCGGCCGCCGTAAAGCAGCTGCAGGTACTGGGCGGACAGATCGATATTCCCGTTTACACCGGGGAAGAAGGTCAGAGCCCTGTTCAGATTGCCAAAGAAGCAAAGGAAAGAGCACTCCGCAATCTCAATGATGTTGTGATTATCGATACTGCCGGACGGCTTCAGATCAATGAAGAACTTATGGAGGAGCTTGTCAACATTAAGCAGGCGGTAAATCCTGCGGAAATCCTGTTGGTGGTAGATGCCATGACTGGACAGGAGGCCGCCAATGTTGCGCAGACTTTTAATGAGAAGCTGGATATTACCGGCGTGATCCTGTCCAAGCTGGACAGTGATACCCGAGGCGGCAGTGCGCTCTCGGTACGGGCGATCACCGGCAAGCCAATTAAGTTTGCCTCAGTGGGTGAGAAGATGAGCGAGCTGGAGGTCTTTCACCCGGACAGAATGGCTAACCGGATATTGGGTATGGGCGATGTACTGTCCCTGATCGACAAGGCCCAGGAGATCTACGATGAGAAAGAGGCGGCAGCCCTTGAAAAAAAGATCCGGAGCCAGACCTTCACTTTAGATGACTACATGCAGCAGATGCGTCAGGTGAAGAAAATGGGAGGCTTAGGCAGTATCATTAAACTGCTCCCCGGTGTTGGCGGTCAGATCCGGGATGAGGATGTGGACAAGGGCGAGGCAAAGCTGGCTAAGACAGAGGCGATCATCTGTTCCATGACAATTAAGGAGCGAAACAATCCCTCCCTGCTGAATGCCAGCCGGAGGAAGCGTATCGCAGCCGGCAGCGGTACCACCGTACAGGATGTAAACATTCTGATTAAAGAGTTCGACCAGGTCAAGGCGATGATGAAGCAGATGACCGGTAAAAGGGCAGGCAAAATGGGTAAAATGAAACTCCCGTTTTGACATAGAGAAATAAATTTTTGGAGGTAAAGACAATGGTAAAAATCAGATTAAGAAGAATGGGCGCAAAGAAAGCTCCTTTCTACAGAGTAGTGGTAGCGGATTCCAGATATCCCAGAGACGGAAGATTCATCGAGGAGATCGGAACATACAATCCCCAGACAGAGCCTGCTGAAATCAAAATCGACATGGCGAAGGCTGACGAGTGGATCAAGAAGGGCGCACAGCCGACCGATACCGTAAAGGCATTACTCAAAAAAGCTGCGCAGTAACAGCGTTACAGGAAAGGCAGGGTAACAATTATGGCAGACCTTTTATTGTACATTGCCCGTTCTCTGGTCAGCGATCCCGATCAGGTTACGGTAGAGACCAAAGAGTCGGAATCTTCCATAACTCTGGCTCTGCATGTGGCTGAAGAGGATATGGGAAAGGTGATCGGTAAGGAAGGCAGGATTGCAAAGGCAATCAGGACGATTATCAAGTCCACTTCCAGAAACGAATCAAAGCCGGTCTATGTTGAGATCGCTTAATATTGTGTTTGGCGTACAGGGGACGGTCTGTGAAAACGGTGCTGTCCCTCTTGTTATGCGCCCGGCACTTTTCAGAGGAAGATAGGATGCTGGAATATTTTACAATCGGTAAAATCGTGAATACCCACGGAATCAAGGGTGAGGTTAAAGTCCTGCCGGATACCGAAGATATCCGACGTTTTTCCAAACTGAAGACCGTACTGGTAAAGCAGCGGGGAAAGACAAAGGAGTATCAGGTGGAATACGGCCGGGGTCAGGGGACAACGGCGATCCTGAAGCTGGCGGGAATCGACACCCCTGAGGACGCACTGCTGCTGAAAGGCGCAGAGCTTGAAATACACAGAAAAGATGCCATTACGCTTCCTGCGGACACCTGGTTTATCGGTGACCTGATCGGCTGTCAGGTCTTTGAAGAAGACGGAAACTGTCTGGGAAAAGTAATCAATGTATTACAGACCGGCAGCAACGATGTATATGAAGTAAAGGATGACAAGGAGAGAACAATTCTGATTCCGGTGCTGAAAAATGTGGTACTGGATGTGGATATTGAAGCAGCCCGGATCCAAGTGCGGCTTTTACCGGGCCTAAAGGAAATTTACTATGAGAATTGATTTTATGACTCTGTTCCCGGAGATGATACAGGCGGCTTTCTCGGAAAGCATTATTGCCAGAGGCGTCGAGGCGGGATACATTGATATAAAATATCATCAAATAAGAGATTACAGCACAAACAAACAGCGCAAGGTGGATGACTACCCTTATGGGGGCGGCCCGGGGCTTATTATGGCCTATCAGCCCATTGTGGATACCTACCGGCATGTGCTGTCCCAGCTGCCTGAGGGTGCAAAGCCCCACTGTGTCTACATGTCTCCCCAGGGCAAGGTGCTCAATCAGCAGATTGCCAGACGCCTGAGCCGGGAGGAACATCTGATCATCCTCTGCGGTCACTATGAGGGCGTAGATGAGCGGGTGCTGGAGGAAATCGTAGACGAGGAGATCTCCATAGGAGACTATGTGCTTACGGGCGGGGAACTGCCAGCCTGTGTGGTGGCCGACTGCGTAGCCAGAATGGTGCCCGGTGTCCTTGCCGGGGAAGCCTCCTTCCATGAGGAGTCCCACTGGGACGGGCTTTTGGAATACCCACAGTACACAAGACCTGCGGAAATAGACGGAAAAAAAGTGCCGGAGGTGTTGCTTTCCGGTAATCATCATGAGATTGAGAAGTGGCGCCTGGAGCAGTCCCGTAAGAGGACCCATGCCAAAAGGCCCGATATGATCACGGATATCTATCTGGATAACAGCGCTACTACAAGACAGCTTCCCTTTGTAACAGAGGAAATGCAGCGGGTGTCAGGATATTTCTACGGCAATCCTTCCTCACTGCACAATCTGGGAATGAATGCGGAGAAGGAACTGAGGACAGCGCGGAAAAATATCGCGGAGCTCATCGGCGCTTCCGAGAACGAGGTGCATTTTACCTCCGGAGGTTCAGAATCCAATAACTGGGCGCTTTGGGGCGTACTGGAGGCATATCCCCGGCTGAAGGGACAGATCATTGTCTCGGCGGGAGAGCATCCTTCCGTGCTGGAGACCGCGGCTTATCTGGAGCATATGGGGCGAAAGGTGGTAAAATGTCCGCTGACCGCTGCCGGTATTCCGGATATGGAGGCTCTGCGGGAACTCCTCAAAGAGGATACGGCACTGGTTTCCATGCTGCATGTAAACAGTGAAACAGGCGCGATCACGCCCCTGGAAGAAATGGCTCGCATCTGCCGCAGTGTAAATCCTGAAATCATTCTTCACGCAGACTGCGTACAGAGCTTCGGGAAATTACCGGTACAGCCGCAGAAAATGGGCGTGGATATGGTAAGCGCAAGCGCCCATAAGATACACGGCCCCAGAGGCGTCGGCTTTTTATATGTAAGAAAAGGGCTGCGGATCAATCCGCTGATATTCGGCGGAGGTCAGGAAGACGGCCTCCGGTCGGGAACTGAAAACCTGCCCGGAATCTGCGGGTTTGCCAGGGCAGCGCAGCATATCTGTTCCCATATGGAAGAGAATTTTAACCATGTAAAGATGCTCAACAGTACAATGAGAGCGTATATTCGGGAGCATTTTGCGAAGGCGGTCATTGTGTCCGGTGAAGCGGCCTCTCCCTATGTGCTGAATGTGGCCTTCCCCGGATTGGGGGCGGAGGTGCTCCTGCACAGTCTGGAGGCACAGGAGGTCTATGTGTCTGTGGGCTCGGCCTGTTCCTCCCACAAAAAAAACAGGAGCCATGTGCTTACGGCCATGGGCTACGGCAATCATATTATTGACGGGGCCATCCGGATCAGCTTCTGTCCTGAGAATACCGAAACAGAGATCCAACGGGCCTGCGAGGCTCTGGGGGAATGTGTGAGAATACTGAATAAGAGAAAGAGGCACTGACTATGATCAAGAAAAATATCATTATCGGAAGAATCGGGGAAATCGCTCTGAAAGGGCTGAACCGTATCAGCTTCGAGCAGAAGCTGGCCAAAAACATGAGACATGCCATGCAGGACACGGGAAACGCTAAGATCACATGGTCACAGTCCCGCTTTTTTGTAGAGGGGCAGGATGATACCTTTCAGCTTGAAAGAGCGGTAGCCGCGCTTACGAAGGTTTTCGGACTGACCTCTGTCAGTCCCGCCTGGTCTGTGGAATCGGATTTTGAGGAAATCAGGGCTGCTGCCCTTGAAATGACCGGAGCCAGGCTGGCGTCCATGACACCGGGGGCCGACGGTAAAATCTCTTTCAAGGTGGAGACCAAGAGGGGGCTTAAGACATTTCCCATGAATTCTCAGGAGATCTCCGCAGAGCTGGGCGGTATTCTTTTGGAGAACTATCCGATCTTAAAGGTCGATGTGAAAGAGCCCATGTTCGTTGTCTATGTGGAGGTAAGGGAAAAATCCTATGTTTACACGGATATTGTTCCCGCTCCGGGCGGTATGCCCGTGGGCTGTAACGGAAAGGCCTGCTTACTGCTTTCCGGCGGTATCGACAGTCCGGTGGCGGGATATATGATCGCAAAGCGGGGAGTCAGCCTGATCGCAGTACACTTTTTCAGCTATCCCTATACCAGCGAGCGGGCCAAGGAGAAGGTGCTGGAGCTGGCGGGGATCGTTTCTAAGTACAGCGGCCCCATAAAGGTGTATGTGGTGCCTTACACGGATACGCAGCTTGCCATTAATGACAACTGCAGGCCGGAGCTTTCTACCGTCATTATGAGGCGGTCCATGATGCGGATCGCAGAGCGGATCGCCCGCAAGAACGGGTGCAGCGCCATGATTACAGGGGAGAGCCTCGGACAGGTGGCAAGTCAGACCATGCAGGCTATCTACTGTACCAATGCCGCAGCCGATATGCCGGTATTCCGGCCGCTGATCGGCATGGATAAAATGGAGACCGTGGAAATTGCCCGGAACATAGGAACCTTTGAGACCAGCATTTTACCCTATGAGGATTGCTGCACTGTCTTTACGCCCAAGCACCCCAAAACCAAGCCTTCTTTAGCCGAGCTGATAGAGGAGGAAACCAAATATGACTATAAAACGCTGGAGGACATTGCCTTTCAAAATTGTGAAATAGTTTCGTGTTAAAAAAGTCATAAAAAATACTTGACACAGGAATAATAGTGTTGTAATATAGTCAAGCACGCGAAAAATGTGTGCATGATCCATTAGCTCAGTCGGTAGAGCACCTGGCTTTTAATCAGGGTGTCCGGAGTTCGAGCCTCCGATGGATCACCAAATGAGAAGCTCCATAGAAATTACTTCTGTGGGGC
>CBCSVZ010000054.1:0-6020 GCA_965143695.1 uncultured Oscillospiraceae bacterium | reverse complement strand
ATCCATCTGCGAAATTATGCCAAAACAAAATATCTGGTTTTGTTGGTTCTGTTTTTGGCAAGTGGGGCACTGTCGGCGGTAGTGAATTATAAATACGGCCTCATGGGAAATATCAAGGGCATTATATGGATGGCAATGCAGTATTTTATATTATATGCTTCGGATTATTCAAAATCCGCTGAAGAGCATAAAAAAGAGTTCACTGTTTTTGCAGGTACATTGGTGGGACTTGTTACGGTCTTTAATATTGCAAGCATCGTTATGTTGTTATGCGGATTCTCCTATAAAAGACTGGTGGATAATGCATGGATAAGCGGCGGTCTGCGGTGGGGAAGGCTGTGGGGGATGTATACGGATCCTAATATTGGAGCTATTCTTTCTTGCTTGGCGGCTATTATGGCTGTTATGCTGGTCGGTTTCAGTCGCCGAAAGTCTTTAAAAATCCTGCTTTGGATTTCTGTAGGGATACAGATGGCATATGTTGCATTTTCTGATTCCAGGACCGGCATGGTGTGTACCATTGCAGGTGCGTTGCTGTTAAGTGCTTTTATGCTTACAAGGTATTTTCATGCTTCTGCGAAAAGCACAGTAAAGACTATTGGTGCCCTTGTTCTTTCGGTTTGTATAGCCGGCGGATTTGTAGTTGCGCAAAAGGGATTGGTTTACGGATATAATAAATTTGCTATCGCGATTGCAGATTCTTCTCCTGATAATGAGGGAAGTGAACCCGATATCATACAGCGGGATGACGAAACAGTAACGGCCGGTAATGTGAGCAACGGGCGTTTTGATGTATGGAGAGGGGCATTAAAAGTTTTTGCAAGTACTCCTTTTGTGGGAACGGGCTTCAGAAACTTTGTTGCTTACATAGAGGCGAATATGCCGGAGGTATATCAATTTAGCAACAGACATTGGGCATTTGAAAGTATGCATAATGATTATCTTGATGTGTTGGCAGCTCAGGGAATAATAGGATTTGGACTGTTTATGGCTTTTGGAATATGCTGTTTTGTTTTTGTTGTTAAGAGATGCGCTAAGATGAAAACGCGAGATGAATTTCCCTGTGTTTTTTCCATGATAACTCTGGTAATTACGGCGGCAATCGCTATGTGCTTTGTATCGTGTGTTGTCTTTGTAAACAATCCCGTAGCTGTGGTTTTCTGGACAGTGATGGGAGAGTTAATGTATGTAACCAATACAGACACAGAGAAAATTTAGAAGATGGATTTGGTTTATCTCCGGACCGGAGGAATTCATAAATTTTACCGTTTTGCTATTGAGAAACGTGTTTTTTGATTATCAATGTGGCTACCATGGATTTTCTGTGTCCCGAAGTTCTTTTCAATTCTTATGGAATATGGTAGAATATCAAAGACGATAAGCTTTAAATGGGGAATTGGAGAATGCAAAGCAGCAAATATGATTATCTGATAGTAGGCAGCGGATTGTTCGGCGCCGTCTTTGCTCATGAAGCGACGGCGAAGGGCTATCGTTGTCTTGTGCTGGAGAAAAGGCCGCACACAGGAGGAAATATTTACTGCGAAGAGATTGAAGGGATTACCGTACACAAGTACGGAGCTCATATTTTCCACACAAGCAACAGGGACGTGTGGGATTATGTAAACCGATTCTGTGAATTCAACGGTTTTATTAATTCTCCAATGGGGAACTATAAGGGCGAGATGTATAATCTGCCCTTTAATATGAATACCTTTTCCAAAATTTTCGGTGTTTCCACGCCCCGGGAGGCTGCGGAGATCATAGAAGCCCAGCGGAGCGAAATAACAGGAGAGCCTCAGAACCTGGAGGAACAGGCCATCAGCCTTGTGGGCAGAGAGATCTATACAAAGCTTATCAAGGGATATACCGAAAAGCAGTGGGGCAGGGACTGTAAGGATTTACCGCCGTTTATCATCAAGCGGCTGCCGGTACGTTTTACCTACGATAATAACTATTTTAACGACAGATGGCAGGGAATTCCCGAAGGCGGCTACAATGTACTCATCGAGAAGCTGCTGGACGGTGTGGAGGTAAGACTGGAAACGGACTTTTTGTCTGATAAAGAAGGCTATCTGGCACTTGCGGACCGGTGTGTATATACAGGGACCATAGACGGATTTTTTGATTATTCTCTGGGCGCGCTGGGGTACAGGGGCCTGCGCTTTGAGAATGAAGTGCTGGACTGTGAGAATTATCAGGGCGTTGCCGTTGTAAACTATAACGAACGGGAGATCCCCTATACCAGAATCATTGAGCATAAGCATTTTACCTTTGGCAGGCAGCCCAGGACGGTGATCACAAAGGAATTTCCGATGCAATGGGAGGCGGGCAAAGGACAGGAGCCCTATTACCCGGTCAATGATGACAAGAACAACAGGCTCTATGCGGAATACAGAGAGCTTGCGAAGCAATATCCCGGTGTTATTTTCGGAGGGAGATTGGGAGCGTATAAGTACTATGATATGGATAAATGCATTGAAGCTGCTCTGAGGCTTTGCACGGAGGAGTTAAAATGAAGAAGGACATTAAAATTTCGGTCATTATGCCGGTTTATAAAGTAGAAAAGTTTGTGGGCAAGTGCATTGACAGCCTTATTGCACAGACACTGCAGGACTGGGAGCTCATTGCCGTGGATGACGGCTCTCCTGACGGCAGCGGTCGGATCTGTGACGAATATGCAAGGCAGGACAGCCGTATTTCGGTCATTCACAAGGAAAACGGCGGAGCGCCCAGCGCGCGGAATGCCGCTATTGAAATTGCACAGGGCAAATATTTCTATTTTATGGACTCCGACGACTGGGCAGAGCCCT
Source organism: uncultured Oscillospiraceae bacterium (assembly GCA_965143695.1). Taxonomy (GTDB): domain Bacteria; phylum Bacillota; class Clostridia; order UBA1212; family SIG427; genus CABQMV01. The sequence goes on along the minus strand of CBCSVZ010000054.1, from coordinate 3,210 downwards.
CCATGCTGGAGGACATGTATCAGGCGGCGGAAGCCAACAGCGCTCAGCTGGTGGTAGCAGGATACTATATCGATACATACTACAGCGATACGGAATTTTACACACAGGAGCAGTGTCTTCCCTCTAAGGTCTTTACCTCTCAGCAGGAATTCAGAGAAAATGCCTACAGGATGTTTGACAGGAACCTGCTGTACACGCCATGGAATAAGCTGTACCTTGCACAGTACATCCTGGAGAAGCATATCCGGTTTCAGGATACCTTCTGGGACGATTTCCCCTTCAATCTGGATGTGGTGCGGGATATTGAGCGGGTCGTGCTGATGAACGAAAAGTACTACCATTTTATGCGCGCCCGGGCGGAAAGCGAGACTGCCAAATACAGAGACGATATGTATGAAAAGCGAGAGGAAGAACACGGCTGGCTGCTGGAATTGTATCAGTACTGGAAGGTGGATAACCCGGAAAGCATTGAAATGGTGCAGCGCCGATATATAGAGCGCGTGATCGGATGTATCGAAAACCTTACAAATTCCGCATGTACGCTCAGCAAAAAGGAGAAAAAGGACCGTATCCGTAAAATGATAACAGGGGAGAGGGCGAGAACGGCGCTGAAGTTTGCGAAACCCAATTCTTTTACCATGAGGATGATGCTCTTCCCGCTGAAAATAAAGTGGACGGGACTGGCATATGTAGAGGGGCTTATTATTTCAAAGGTGAAAACCGGAAATGTGAAGCTTTTTGCCAGCCTGAAGGCTAACCGGTAACAGTCCGCGCAATTGAAAGATTTGCGAAAGAATATCCTTACGAGCAAATATTTTTACTTTATGGTATAATAGAAAGGTACGATTTACGGAGGTATTTACTGTGGGCACAGACACGAAGGATGTTTCCAAAAAGAAAAAAAAGAAAAAGTCGAAATCCAAGGTCAAATACGAGGTTACGCGTATCCTGGCTTTGGCTGTTTTTCTTGCCTGTGCCGGCATTATCGGGGATAAGATCTACGGCTATATACACGATGACGAGGTACAGGAGGAGTTCTTTCAGCAAAATAATATCAACATCGGCGTGACTCCCCCGCCTCCGGAGAGAACGGCACCTCCGTATCCTGAGGTGACTCCTGAGCGTATTACATATCCGCAGATCGTGACCACAGAGGAAATCAATAAGCTGGAGGGCTATGAGGATTTTGTATGCTGGCTGTATATTGAGGATTCCAATATCAGTAACTATGTGCTGCACTCTACGGATAATGAATTTTACCTGAGAAAGAATATTGAAAAGGAAACAAACGGAAACGGCTCCCTGTTTCTGGACTTCAGAAATGACCCGGGTACATGGACTCGCCATAACATTATTTACGGACATAATCAGAAAAACGGAACCATGTTCTCTGATTTGAGAGATTTTAATGATCCGGATTATTTCAACTCGCACAGGACCATCTACACCTACTCGGGTGAGGGAGTAAAAATCTGGAAGGTGTTCTCTGCCTATGAGACCTCTACGGAGGATTACTATATTGAGACATGGTTTGAAAATGACGATACCTACTTTGATTTTATCAGACAGCTTCAGGATAAGTCCGTTACCAAGACGGATATCGTATTGAAATCCACAGATGTGGTGCTGACCCTGTCTACCTGTTATAAGTACACGAACCCTAACGGACGGTATGTTGTCCATGCGGTGCTCGTGGGAGAGGCTCCTCTGGCCTGAGTGCCTGTGGGAATGGGGAATCCGTATGAAGTTTGAAGAGAAGTACAATCCGCTGTTTGGTTTTATACAGATAAGTGATATCTTTTTTACAGACTATCTGCCGGAGCTGGATCCGGTAAGCACGAAGCTGTACATGGTATGTCTGTATTTTAATAAGCGGAATAAGGAAATAACCAGAGAGGGTCTGGCGGAGAATGTCAAGGTAACGCCGGCGGTTATAGACGAGAAGCTGATTTCTTTGGAAAACGCAGGGCTTCTTGTGAGAATGCAGGATAAGATCATTTTACAGGACATCAACCAGAAGGAGCTGGAGCGCCTTTACAGAAGCAGGACATCAGGCGCTATGAGTGATGAGTTTACTTTAGGGCGGGCGGTTATCAACAAGCGCACCGATGTGGTTAAGTCGATCAGTGATAAGTTTTTCGGCGGACAGATGCCTCCCTCCTGGTATACGGAAATTGATCTGTGGTTTGATAAGTACGGCTTTGAGCCGGAGGTCATGTTTATGCTGTTTCAGCATTGCAGCCAAAACCGTGTCCTTACAAAGCCTTATATGCGTAAAGTGGCGGAGAGCTGGGGCGAACGGGAGATCCGGACTACGGAGCAGCTGGAAACCTATCTGACGGAGTATGATCAGTTTAAAGAGGATAAGGGGAAGGTTGTCAAGAAGCTCAGACTGAACGGGAACCTGGACGCCTACTCGGAAGAAATTCTGAAAAAGTGGTTTTTAATATATAAGTATGACTTCGACACTGTGGAGCTGGCTCTGAAGAGCGCTCCCCGGGCGAAAAATGCCACGCTGAGTTATTTTGACGCGATTATCACCCAGTGGTACCGGTTAGGGCTGAGAGACAAAGCACAGGTTGAGCAATACGAGGCGGAGCGCCGTGTCAAGGCGAAGGCGTCATCTGCTTCCGGACAGACAGGAGAAAAGACTGCTAAGACGGCGACCCAGAAGTCGAACTATCAGGGACGCAGCTATGACGAGGATTTTCTCAAGGGTCTGTACAAGGATATAGAGGGAGAACATTAAAATGGACTGTTACCGGGAAGCGGAGTCGGAGCTTTCAAGGCGAAGGGCCGAGGCACGCCGCGCAATGGAGGAGCAAACAGAGCGGCTGAAGGCCGAGTGTCCGGAATATGACCGGATAGAGCGGGAGATCCGGGAGACGGGACTTGCGCTGGTAAAATGCAGGCTTTCGGAAGACACGGCGCATGCTGCCCACAGAGCGCAGGCGCTGACAGACAGGCTGGAGCTGCTGCAGCGAAACAAAAGAGCGCTTCTTGCGGAAAGAGGTCTGCCGGAGGATTTCGGGGAAAGGGCCTGTTACTGTCCTATCTGCCGTGATGAGGGTTATGTTATCAGTCAGGGCCGCAGGCAGCGATGCAGCTGTTTTCAGAATATTTATATAGAAATGCTTACCTCTGCCCAGACGGATTTGGATACTAATTGCAGATTCGAAGATTTCCGGCTGGATTTTTATCCGGAACAGC
>CBCSVZ010000053.1:0-6086 GCA_965143695.1 uncultured Oscillospiraceae bacterium | reverse complement strand
TTGGAGTTCGGGATCACATATCGGGCAATTTCTTCATTCTCCCCCTGAGAATTCACCTGAAACATAGACAGCTTGACACCTGCTGTCAGTCCACTCTGATTTCCGTTTCTTCCGATTCCCAACAGCAGTTCCTCCCCAAAGCTGTGCAGGTAGTCGGACACGCCTTCTATCTTCAGTGCATCCGTGACCTTCGGATGTTCCGGGTCGCTCAGGTCGATTTCAAACAGCGGATCGGTCTGGTAAAATGTCACCACATATCCTCTGTCCCCCTGAAAGCGGACAGAATAAATCTCCTCTCCCTGGGCAAGCCCCGTTACCTGCCCTATAATATTCAATTCGCCGTCCAATACATATACGCCGTTGGTTTGCGACAGGAAAGCAGTCATATCATAGAAGCAGGGCATTACCCCGTTCCAATACATCTGTTTCTCCACTGTGTACCGGTCTACGGTCGTTGCAATCCTGAAATACCCGTTGTATTCGTCCATGGAAAACTGGTTCAATGCCTTCCCCGGTATATTGACAGCACCCTGCTTCTCCAATGTCCCGTCGGAAACAGAAAATTTTACCAAAGTGGAAAAGTCCGTTGCTTCGCCCTTCTCCTCCGACGACAAGCCGTTATACATACACAGATAGAGATTTTCCGCATTCATATAGACAGAAGCCGATTGCCCTAAAACAGCTTTTTCGGAAAGAAATTCTCCGTCGCCGGCTATGGAACAGGAGGTAATGACCTGATACTGCCTTTGGGTAGAGAAAGAGCGTCCCACACAGCTGTATATATCCTCGGATGTCAGATATTCAAGACTGTCCCCCCGCGTGATCCGGGGCACATAGGTAACATAGTCCTCTTTCTCAAAAGTTGAAGTATAAATATACCGTTCTGACACTGTGTAAAGGATTCCGCCGTTCATTCTGGAGGTCACATACGCTCCTGACTGCTTCAGGGTTTTCAAAAGGACCGGAGCGGACCTGTCTGAGATATCATAGAGCTCTGTTACGGTATATGGGAACCAAACCCTTTTCGTCGTATTCGCCCTCGGAACAGATCAGTGCCAGCCGGTCCCCGGATACATACATTTCACAGTTGTCATTCTGGTTTTCAAAGGAAAGGGGCGTAGAGGAAACGCTCATCATTTCAGCGCCCTCCGCCTTGATAATCCGGAGAGAATTGCCGGAAATCACATAGATATACCTGCCGTCTGTTTTTACAATATCCCCTTCATCCACTCCCTCTACCTGGATATTGGTGCCGGAATAGTTCCCGGAGGCAGGCGTTTCAGGCGAGCCTTCCGGTCTGACGATGTCCTCAAAATCCTCATATAAAGACGGCGGAGACATGAAAAGTTCCTCTTTTCCGAATGATGAGACAAAGAACTGAGGTCTGCCTTCCACCAGTTGAGAATCCGCAACATCCTCCTACAGCTCCGTGTAAGAACCGTAATTTTTCAGTTCCCCGGCCTTGACGATCCGGCTTACCCATAGCGCCGCCGAACAGAAATTGATGACCAGGGCAATCACAATGAGCCCTGCTATGGTGGGGATTCCTACTCTGGTAAAATAAAACATTTTACCCCGGTACTGACTGTTCAATCGGAAAGATCGGTCCCCCATGGCCGCTTTCACTCTCGCCTGCAACTGTTCATCTGTTTTTATTTTATCATTGCAGGCTTTATAATCGTCTTTAAACATTAAAATTCAGCTCCTTTCAGCATTTTCTCCAGTTTTTTTCTAGAGCGGGTCAGCAACGACCTGACAGTAGCGTCGGCACAGCCCATAACAGAAGCAATTTCCTTGGTGGACATCTCCTCGTAATAGAAGAGATGCACCGCGGTTCTGTATTTGGGAGGAAGAGACAGAACTGCATAATATACCTCTCCCTGCTCCGGAGAAACCGTATCGGCGATACAGTCCTCCAGAGTCACAATTTTGTTTTTCCAGGCGGAAACAGCCAGGGATTTCGCGCAGTTAATGGTTGTCCGGATCAGCCAGGCTTTTCTGTGTTCTTCACTGTCGAACAGCGCGCCGCTGCGGATATAGCGCACAAAGACCTCCTGCAGCAGATCTTCTCCGTCCTGCCTGTTGCCCGTACGCGCAATAGCCAGTCTCAGCACCATATCCCCGTAAAGTTCGAAAGCATCCTCTGCACTGTAATCCATAAACTGTAACCTCCTCTCACTTCTAATACTTTTTAAAGAGCCAAAATGTTGCAGTATAAAAAAAGAAGGCAGAAAAATTTTCCGCCTTCTTCAATCCGTCAGTTTTTGGATTTGTTAAATTCCTCCGCCAGATAGGCGTTGATAAAGCCGTCCAGCTCTCCGTCCATCACCTTGTCCACCGTTCCCTCTTCGTAATTGGTGCGGTGATCCTTCACCAGCGTATAGGGACAGAATACATAGGAACGGATCTGACTGCCCCAGGCGATTTCCATCTGCACGCCTTTCAGATCCGAGATCTTTTCTACATTCTCCCGCTGCTTTACTTCGAAGAGCTTGGAGCGCAGCATGGACATGGCTGTTTCCTTGTTCTGGAGCTGTGACCGCTCTGTCTGACAGGAAACCGTGATTCCCGTAGGCTTATGGGTAATCCGCACCGCCGAATCCGTCTTATTGATATGCTGGCCGCCTGCGCCGCTGGAACGGTAAGTCCCGATTTCCAGATCCTCCGGTCTGATGTCAATTTCAATATTGTCATCGATCTCCGGCATTACCTCAACAGACGCAAAGGAGGTGTGCCGTCGGCCGGCCGCGTCAAAGGGAGAGATCCGCACCAGTCTGTGGACCCCGTGCTCACTCTTCAGGAAGCCATAGGCGTTAATGCCTTTAAACTGTATAACAGCGCTCTTGATTCCGGCGTCATCACCGTCCAGCACATCTGCCACCTTCACCTCGTAGTCGTGGGCTGCCCCCCACCTGGTGTACATCCGCATGAGCATTTGTGCCCAGTCCTGTGCCTCTGTTCCGCCGGCTCCCGCATGGATGGTAAGAATTGCGTTGTTTCCGTCATATTCACCCTTCAGCAGCGTTTCCAATCTTAATTTTTCAAATTCCTTTTTGTAGCGCTCCAGGGCCGCTCCTACCTCTGCAGCCATGGAGGCATCCTCTTCTTCGTTACCGATTTCGATCATCATCTGGATCTCTTCGTACAGCTCCTCCAGTCCGTTAAAGGCTGCCAGCTTATCCTTCAGCATTTTCAGCCGCTTCAGTACTGCCTGTGAGTTCTCGCTGTCGCTCCAGAAATCAGGTTCCTGCGCTTTATTTTCCAATTCCTCAATGACATTGCTCATACCGGCCGTGTCAAAGTGAATCCCTCAAATCGTATAAATCTTCTTTGAGACCGGCAAGCTCCTGGCTGTATTGGTCAAATTCAAACACTTATATCAACTCCATTCATACTGATGTTATCCTGACTATTGTACACTTTATGCCTGCCGGCAGTCAACCTTTAGCGTCTGCGCCTTTTCACGGAGGATCTTCGGGGTTTCTTTTCCTTACGGACAGACACCGCCCGCCTGCGCCCGGAGCCCATATCCGTTACAAACTCCACTTTATGGAGCTGCATGTCCACACTGTGTACGACAACTGACACCGGATCGCCTATTTCAAAGGTATGCCCCGACCGTCTTCCGGTAGCCGCCATTCTGTCCCGGTCGAATTCATAGTACTCCGGCAGGGACTCGTATTTTACCAGCCCCTCCACCGTATTGGGAAGCTCCACAAAGAAACCGAAGGAGGTCACTCCGGAGATCACACCTTCAAAGCGCTCGCCGATAAACTGCTCCATGTACTCCGCAACCTTCAGATCAATGCTGGCCCATTCCGCCTCGTCTGCCCTGCGTTCTGTTTCAGAGCAATGCTCCGCCCAGTCGGACATGGAATTGCGGAGATAATCCATGCGCTCCGGCGACATTTTACCGGACAGGGCCTCTTTCATAATACGGTGGATGAGCAGATCCGGGTATCTTCGGATGGGGGAGGTAAAATGGCAGTAGTTGTCCAGGGCCAGCGCATAGTGGCCGTCGTTACTGCCGCTGTACTCCGCCTTACTCAGGGCTCTGAGCGCCATGGTAGAAATAACGCGTTCTCTGGGCGTTTCCGTCACCTGCTGAATGAGATGCTGTATGGCTCTTGGATGCGGCTGACTGCCTCCCTTCAGGGTATAGCCCATATGGCGTACCGTGTCTGCCAGCTGCTGGATCCGTTCCGGGTCAGGTTCGCGGTGGACCCTGTACATAAAGGGAATATTCATCCAATAAAAGCGCTCTGCCACGGTCTCATTGCACAGCAGCATGAACTCTTCAATGATATTGTTGGCGAATGTGATGGGATAGGGCTTCACCTCCAGGGGCTTTCCCTCAGAATCCAAAATCACCTTTGTCTCCGGGAAGTTAAAATCAATAGAGCCTCTTTCATGGCGCCTTTGGTGCAGGACCGCCGCCAGCTCCTTCATCATATCCAGTTCCGCCCGATGCTCTCTGTACTGCTCTGCCAGTTCCTGATTCTGTTCCTCGTAAAGCGAATAGATCTGATTATAGGTAATCTTATATTTGACATTGATTACGCTGGTAAAAATGTCCGCGTCCACCTGTCTGCCGTTTTCATCCAACTCCATCATAACGGTAAAAGCAAATCTGTCGGTGCCGCAGTTTAAACTGCAGATACCGTTGGAAAGCTTTCTTGGAAGCATGGGAATGACTCTGTCCGGCAGATATACGCTGGTTCCTCTCTCGTAGGCCTCTCTGTCCAGAGGGCTTCCCTCTCCTACATAGTGGGTCACATCTGCAATGTGGACACCCAGCAGATAATGTCCGTCCTCTTTTTTCGCAATGGAGATGCCGTCATCTACATCCTTTGTATCTTCCGAGTCAATTGTGACGACAGAGAGCTGTCTCAGATCCCTGCGGCCCCTGGAAAGTTCTTCTGAGATTTCTGCTTCCGAAAGAACCGCAGGACAGTCCTCCGCCTGCTTTCGCACCTCCTCCGGAAACTCTCTCGGAATTCCCATCCCCGCCACAATGGCAGTAATATCCACACCGGGCTTGTTGCCGCCGCCTAGAATTTCCTCCAGCTTTCCCTCCGCGGCATTGTACTTTCCGGGACGCCGTACCAGCCGCACAACCACCTTGTCCTCGGGCAGCAATTCCTCCGGCACGGTCTCCAGAATGACAGGAAAATTGTACCTGCTGTCATCGGGTACCGCGATAAACTGTCCTCCGGTAAAAACGGCGGTTCCTACCAATAAAGGCTCCGCCGCTTCCAGAATCCTGATAACACGGCCTTCCGGTCCTGCTCCCTTAAACGCCTGATTCTTAAAATTGGTTATCAGCACCTCTACCCGGTCTCCGTCCATGGCATTTCCTATGGCTTTGAGAGGGATATAGATGTCATCTACAAATCCGTAAGGCTTTTGGGACAGTCTTAATATTCCTTCTTTATGATTTAATTTCACCCTTCATACCTCCACATGAAAAAAGCCGCAAGCAAGTCTCTTGCTCACGGCTGAAATATCTTTTTCTGTCATCAGAAATTCGTTTTCATAATCACACCAAACACAACGGCTGTTATTGCAAAAAAGATTGACAATACAACAGTCAGCTTATTGAGCATACCTTCTCTTGTATTAGTCTTCCCTTTTCCGAAAAATGTATCCGTACCGCCTGTGATGGCTCCGACACCCTCTGATTTACTCTCCTGAAGCAATACCAATATGATAAGTCCGATACAAATCAATAAATATACAACACCAATTATTATTTTTAACGCTGTCACGCTTAACACCTCCAAAATGATACGTTTAGGATTGTACCATATAAATCCGCCAATTGCAACATTTATTTTTTATGATATCTGCGGCGCTTTCTGATCTGCCTTACAAGAAACAGTGCAGACAGACCGATTACAGTAACACTCAGCACCGCCAGATAGATATATTTCGTAGTATAGTAGGCTTTTGCCTTTTTCTCCGTAGCCTCATCCAGTTCGATCATGAAGTGGGTGCCGCTGCTGTTCACGACCGTTCCCTGATCCTTTTCAAATAAGTAATTGGGAATTCTGGATTCATATTCGGCAACATTTTGGGTCTCCGCA
>CBCSVZ010000052.1:0-6164 GCA_965143695.1 uncultured Oscillospiraceae bacterium | reverse complement strand
CAGCAAATCCCCGACACTTTGCTTTAGCTTCACATTTCTTACATAATCATACTCGCTGTCTCTGTTGCAGCCCTTATAGAACAGCACCTTCAGGCTGTTCTGCCCGTCTGAAACAGGACTTGCGAAAACCTCTGCGGGGAAAGCCGCCGTGACGACCGCCAGCATCAAAAAGATGCTCACTGCCGTACGAAAAAAATTCTTTTTCATACTTCTTCCGTCTCCTCCGTTTTTATTATTTTATATTTCTTCTTGCTAATGAACTCAGCTAATGCGCCGGCATCCTCCGGCAAAATACTGCATGCGATACCGCCCCGGCACATCTGAAAATCTCTGTGACAATCGCTGCCGGAGGTTGGTAAGCCGCCCAACTGTTCGCAGTACTCCTCTGCTTTTTCGTTTCGGTTCTCAAACCATACCGCTCCGTTATATACCTCGAACCCATTTACCTGATCCGCATTCATCCGTATCATGCCGTCGCGAAAGGGATGTGCCTGTATGATCAGAATACCGCTACTGTTCAGAAGTCTTTTGAGATCCTCCATAGGCATCTGATACAGATCGGAATGCTCCGCGAGAAATTCCTCAGTGAGTCCGATCAGGATGAAGTCATTGAGCATATAATCCATCCTCAGCTCCATTCCCAGGTACACTTTGAAGCCTGTTTTATCTCCGCAGGCTTTCGCAGCCCGGTATCCTGCTAAAAATTTTTCAATATTTCCGTAATTATAATCTACATAATGGTCCGTAATCAAAATTCCGGAATACCCGGCCTGTTGATACGACGCTACCAGATCCTCTGCACTGATATGGCTGCAGGCACTGGTCTGGGAAGTATGCGCATGCAGTTCTATCAAGAAATTGTTATTATCCATAAGTTCACCGTGTCATTTTAGTTAATTCAGTCGGATTATACCATAGGACCGCTTATTTTACAAATGCAGATTTTTGATGTAGAATAACCCTGTTATGGATTTTAATGTTGGTGATACTGTTAAAATGAGAAAACAGCACCCCTGCGGTTCCGATACCTGGGAAATTCTCAGGATCGGCGCTGATTTCAGGTTAAAATGCACAGGCTGCGGTCACCAGGTCATGATTGCCCGCAGTAAATTTGAGAAAAATGTTTTGAAAGGCAAAACCGATGAAAAAGGATAAGAAAAATAAAGAAAACAACACCCCTGCTGTCCGCATCTGCAGTGTAGGCGGCGAAGCGCTCATGGAAGGCATTATGATGCGTGCTCCCGGAGGCTTTTCCCAGGTGATCCGAAATCCCGAGGGAAATCTGGATGTAGAAATAAAAATGCAGAAACCGCTTTCCAAAAAGAATAAATTTTTCGGTATACCCGTTATAATAGGCTTTGTAGCCTTGGTGGACTCTCTTTCCACGGGTATGAAATGTCTCTTCCGTTCTGCAGAAATAAGCGGTCTGGAGGAAGAAATCCCAGAAGAGGAAATGAGCAAGTTTGATAAATTTCTTACCAAAAAGCTGGGGGATAAGCTGCCTCAGGTAATCATGACGTTCTCACTGCTTCTTGCAGTTGCTCTTTCCGTAGGGCTCTTTTTTCTGTTGCCTAATGTACTGGCTTCACTGATCATCAAAAAAGAACAAAGCATTGTGCTTTATAATCTCATTGAAGGCGTTGTACGAATCCTTATATTCCTGTCCTATATGTTTCTGGTTTCCCGAATGAAGGATATCAAACGCGTATTCATGTATCACGGGGCCGAGCATAAAACCATCCATTGTTTTGAGCATATGGATGAACTGACGGTTGAAAATGTAAGAAAATATTCCAAGCACCATCCCCGTTGCGGAACCGCGTTCATGTTTGTGATTATGGTGATCAGTATTTTAATCTATTCTCTGCTTCCGCGATTTGATTTCTTTTTGTACAACATTTTGCTGCGTATCATCACCCTGCCGTTAATTGCGGGAATCGGATACGAGTTTAACAGATTCTGCGGAAAATACGAAAATACTTTTACCAAGATACTGCGCGCTCCCGGAATGGCACTGCAGAGACTGACAACCTTTGAACCCGACGACGATATGATCACCGTTGCCATTGTAGCCCTGAACAAGGCTTTGGCCCTTGACACTGCTGACGGCCAGTCCCCTTCGGAGCACTACATATTGGATCCTGACGGCAATCCCCTGCCGGAACCGGTAAGCGAGGAAACAGCAACAGTTGAAAACCCTGCATGATACAAGAAAAGAATCTGTCGATAACATGAAGAAAAGCGGTATTGAAAGTGCCGCTTTTGATTTTGATTACATTCTCAGCGAGTGCTTTGGCATCAGTAAAGCAAAACAGCTTTCAGAACCGCAGTTTTGCCTTGAGAAGCAGGAACAGAGCCGGCTCTGTGAGATCATAAACCGCTATATTGCCGGAGAACCTCTGCAGTATCTGCTGGGCTTCACCTGGTTTATGGACAGTAAATTCACCGTCGGTCCACAGGTACTGATTCCCAGAAGCGACACGGAAATACTGTGTGAATCGGCGATCCAGGCAATCAGAGAAAAGAACAGACCCGTACAAATTTTGGATCTGTGCTCCGGAAGCGGCTGTATCGGTATCAGCATATTGAAAGCCTGTCCGGATTCCCGGCTGGTTATGGCGGATATTTCAGAATACGCAGTTTCACTTTCCTGTAAAAATGCCCGGGATCTGATACCCGGCTTGGATTATCAGGTAATTCAAAGCGATCTGTTCGACGCCCTGCCGGATGAAAATTTTGATTTTATTGTCAGTAACCCGCCCTATATTGCCAGCCCGATTGTAGACGGGCTGGAGGACCGGGTGAAAAAGTATGAGCCCCGGCTTGCACTGGACGGAGGCCCGGACGGACTTACGGTCTACAAACGCATGATAAGCGAAGCGCCCTCCCATTTAAACTGCGGCGGTATGCTGGTCTTGGAAATCGGCTACGATCAGGCGGCAGCAGTAAAGAATTTGCTTGAGCGCGCGCATTTTACCAATATCCGGCTTCTGAAAGACTATGGCGGGAATTACCGTGTAGCCGCAGCCTGCCTCTCTTCTTCCTCTAAAACGGTATAGGCGATCTTTCCCACCTTTGTCATGGGAAGCTCTTTTCGGAATTCAATATCCTTGGGTTTGGAATAAGCCGCGATATTTTCCCTGCAGTATTCCCGTATCCTTTGCTCTGTTTCCGGCGTTGGCTCGTAACCGTCCTTTAATACCACAAACGCTTTCAGACGGTTCATTTTATAATCATCCGGAATCCCGATGACGCAGCAGAGGGCCACACAGGGGCACTGGGACAGCACTTCCTCCACCTGATTCGGATAGATCGAATAGCCGGAAACTTTTACCAGTCTCTTGATCCGGGAGGTAAAATACAAAAAGCCGTCCCGGTCCATGTAACCCAGATCTCCGGTATGCAGCCAGATCCTGCCGTCACTGTGCCCTTTCAGCACATTTTCGGTTTCCTCTTTTTCATTCAGATATCCGATCATAACCGTGGGGCCGCAAAGACAGATCTCCCCCTGTACCCCAAAGGGCAATTCCTCAGTGGAACCCGGTTCTACAATCTTATACAGGGTGTCCGGAAAAGGAATCCCGAAGCTGCCTTCTTTATAACTGTCAATCGGGGTCAGGGCGCTGGCGGTAACGCATTCCGTCAGTCCGTAGCCCTCTCTGATCTGTACTTGGGCCCCCAAGGGCTTAATCGCACTGTCAAAACTGTGTTTCAAAGCCGTGGGAAGACTTCCACCGCCGCAGAAGATGCCGTGGCACTCCGAAAAGTTCACACCCTTTAGCCGGTCTTTCCGCAGTAACGCTTCATACAGGGTGGGCACGCCGGCAATAAAAGTTGGCTTTTTCTTCTTAAGAATTTTGGCAAAGGAATCCGCATTGAACATGGGAACCAGTATGATTTTACCGGCGGCAAACACAGCGGAATGGATACAGACCCCCAGGCCGAAGCCGTGAAACATAGGCAGTACCGCCATGATGGATAGGTTTTCAATGGTCCGGTATTCAGGAGCGCCCATGGCCAATATCTGTGCTGCCAGCGCGTTAAAATTCATGTGGGACAGAAGGATCCCCTTCTGTTTGCCCGTAGTACCGCCGCTGTATAGAATTACCGCTGGCTCCTGTGGCTTGCGTATGCATTCGTTAAAAGCTCCGTTTTCTCCTGCGGTCATAAAGGCATCCCATGTATAAAGGCCTTTTTTGTTGATTTTACGGCCTTTGGTAAGCCAGAAGCCCAGCTTTAAATGTATTGGCATATGCGTATCCGCACTGCAGAAAACGGTCTGCTTCAGACAGGGACAGGCAAGCGCTGAGGCATTTGCGGCAAAGGCATCTAAGGCAAAGAGCAAGGGACTTTCCGCAAGGTTGACACAGTATTCAATTTCGTGTTTTGCAGAAAGCGGATGGATCATGTTGGCGATTGCCCCCAATCCCAGACACGCATAGAAAAGATAGACCGCCTGTGGAATATTGGGAAGACAGATGGAAACTCTGCTGTCTTTGGTAATGCCGAAAGCCGCCAAAGCCTTCATGGTCTCGGTGACCTGCTCCCCGGCTTCCCGGTATGTGATGATCCGTCCCATATAGTCCATACAGGCTTTTTGGGGCGCATTCCGGCAGCTGTCCCGGAAAAGTGCATACATACTGCCCTGATAATACTCCAGATGTACCGGAGTATCTTTATGGTAAAATGCCGTCCAGGGCATTTCTGTATTACTCATGAAAAACACCAGTCCTTATGAAATATCCTATACATTTTAACACAGGATTGTTATAATATACAAGGAGGTACGCACCCTATGGAGATACGGACGTTAAGAAAAAGTGACGCCTGTACGGCGGCAAAAATATGGCAGGATATCTTCGAGGAATCCGACAGCTTTGTGCAATGGCTTTTCACCAATCGCTTCTATCCGGAATACAGTGCCTGCGCAGAGGATCAGGGACAGATCGTATCTGTGATCCACGGAATGCCCCTGCCCCTTCGCTTTCAGGACAGGATCTATACCGGAGCGATGCTCTGCGGCGTGGCTACCCTTCCTTCCCACAGAGGCCTGGGACTGATGAAGCAGCTCATGGCCTATGAAATACAGCTTCTGAAGGAACGCGGTGTACAACTGTTGACCCATACACCCGTTGACCCCGCGATCTACTATTCCTGTGATCAATTTCCCTGTGCCCGGACCGGCGAATTTATCTATGAAAGAAAGGGCGGCTGCACTCCCGGACTTCAGGAATTCGACCCGGACAGGGCATTTGCAGCCTATCAGCACTTTGCAATTCCTTACAGCGGCATCGTATGGCGGGACAAAGCGCTTATGAAATTAAAGGCGGACGATTATTTATCCGATCAGATACGGCCCTATATGCTGGAAAGCGGCGCTTATTGTTTTGCGGATATTGACGGTGACGGTATTGCCACCTGTCAGGAATTGGCCTATATTCAGGAATCGGAGGTCCCGCAGCTTCTGGAGGCCATTCCCGCCCGCACGGTAACCGGCAGACTGCCGGCGGATTTTGCCAACACCCAGATATTTCAGAAATGGCATACCCGCAAGCACGCTGTGCTCTACCCGCTTGATCCGGAAATCACGGCGGATATGCCCAAGGAATTAAGCCCCGGAAGGCAGATGGAACTGCTGTGCGAAGGGCTCAACTGCTTTATTTGGGAGACGTACTGAGGAGGCATACTTTTTGGGCTCATACAAGAACCCTGTTAAAATACTCTGATCTTGTATGAAACTGGGCTATTGAGGACGCATTGAAGGGGATACCCATACAAGAAGGCCTTTAAAAACACGCGATCTTGTATGAAAATACCATTTTACCGGAATATCTCATACAAGTTCCCGGTGAAAATAATACCAACTTGTATGAAAAAGGAAAATTAAAGTGGGACTTAACGTATTTCTCATACAAGAACACATCAAAAACGATATGACCTTGTATGCGCTAGATCAGATCCCTGTACGCGCCGTCAATCAAAATATATTTACAGTCAAATTTCCTGCATAGCTCCAAATTTTTTCGGTTCTCCGCCAGAGCGATTTCCGGCGTATACCAGGAGTCATCCTGCCGTTTTTCAATATCGTTGGCATGTTTTTTTATTTCCGTAAAATGTTTTGTTATGTAGTCTTCCGACATTATGAGACAGCAATAACGGATTTG
>CBCSVZ010000051.1:0-6337 GCA_965143695.1 uncultured Oscillospiraceae bacterium | reverse complement strand
CATTATATATTCAATCACAACGAATCCGATTAATACATTCACAGAATCGGCCATTATGTAAATAAGAAAATAGCGGAAACCTCTATTGACGGCATGAAGCTTGTAGAGCCCACTGCCACAGTGATGGCCTGTATCAATATAACCGACGAGCTCTTTAAAAGCAAAAAACAGCTGCAAAAGGCCTTAGAGGATTTAGAAGCACTGAAAAAAGAAAAAAGAGAGTTGGAGCTCAGACTTTCCAGAATACAGGGCGGACGCGGATGAAGCCGGAACTGTTGGCGCCTGCAGGCTCATGGGAAGCCCTCACAGCCGCCGTACAAAACGGAGCGGACGCCGTATATCTCGGTCTGAAGCAGTACAGCGCCAGAAAAGCCGCTGATAATTTTACCCAGGAGGAATTATCGGAGGCTTTATCTTATTGTCACACCCGGGGCCTGAAGGTCTATCTGACCCTGAATACGCTGATCGGTGAGAAGGATACAGAAGATGCCTACGGGTCAGCTATGGAGGCCTGCGACGCAGGAATTGACGGCATTATCGTACAGGATCTCGGGCTTGCAGAAAGACTGATACGCAGCCAGGCGCCGGTTCATTCCAGCACACAGCTTACCGTATATAACAAAGAGGGTGCCGAAAAAATACGGCAGCTTGGTTTTACCAGATGCGTACTTGCCAGAGAGCTTTCTCTGGAGGAAATCAAGACCATAACCGAAAGCGTACCCATTGAAACAGAGGTGTTCTGCCACGGAGCCCTTTGTATGAGCTACTCTGGTCAGTGTCTGATGAGCTTCTGTCAGGGAGGGCGCAGCGGAAATAAGGGAGATTGTGCGCAACCCTGCCGCATGGCCTACCGCTTCGACGGCGGTAAAATGCTGCACCATTTAAGCCCGGCAGACCTGTGTACCCTGCCCTTTCTGGACAGACTGACAGAAACAGGTGTCACCTCCCTGAAAATAGAGGGGCGCCTGAAGAACGCCGCGTATGTGGGGACAGTAACAGGCATATACCGGAAAGCCATTGACCGTATTTCGGCCGGAACCAGAGAATTCTGCACTCGGGAGGATACGGACAGCCTGGCCCTGGCTTTCTGCCGGAATCATTTTACCGCAGGACATCTTCTGGGTAAAATGCCCTCCAAAGACATTACCCTCACCTCCCCCGGCCGTACAGGACTGCTCATAGGCCATACCCTTTCGGAGCCCCGGTACAAAAAAGGTCCGGTACCGCTTTTTGAGGTACGCGTACAGCTTGACAGACCTTTGGAAAACGGCGACGGAATCGGTTTTTCCCGCACAAACGGCGGCATTGTAAACGGACTTAGGAACGATATATTGACCGTAGCGGGAACGCTACCGGAAATCAAAGCCGGCGAACCAGTCTATCAGACCTACAGCAAAGCACAAAACAGAGAATGGAAGCTGCGCTTTGAGAACGGAAAAGAAAACAGGAAAACGGAAATTGAGGGACATTTTACCGCGGAAAAGGGGAAAGAAATCCTTCTGACTGTGACAGACGGACGTCATTGGGCAGAGGCCAAGCTTCCGCCTCCCCCTGATGCCGTGAACAACCCAACGACAGAAGCAGATATCCGGAAAGCCCTTGATACCCTGGGAAATACACCCTACAAATTTTCCAGGCTGGAAATTCATCTGGTTCCGGGGCTGTTTCTTCCCGCGTCACAGCTAAAGGAGCTGAAGCGCTCTGTCCTCGGCAGGCTCACGGAGCTTCGCACCCAAACAGAATCCAGGGCGAAGTACCTTCCCTATGAAAAGCCCCCCTGCAGGAAACCCGGGGGAAGGCCGGGAAAGCGTTCGTACTTTTTCTACCGCACGGAGGACTTTCTGCGGTATGTGTTTTCGGAAGCGCCTTACAGAATCTATCTTCCCTTGCAAGCCTTCCGGAATTCTGCCGTGACAGCCGCTCTGGAAAATACAGCTGCACAGATCTTTGCCGTCCTTCCCTTCATCCACACAGAGGACGGAGTGGTTGCGGACATAGAGGCGGCACTTCCCCATGTGCACGGCTTCCTGGCCCAGAACATCGGCGATACCGTGTTTTTGGAAAAGTACGCACCCGGTAAAGAGCGCGCAGCAGATATATCCTTTAATACGGTAAACACCGCTGCGGCAGAGGTCCTGCGTAAAATGGGCTTTACGACGGCAACCCTGTCCCCGGAAACCGACGGAGAAGATCTCCCCGTATATCCTGAGGGAATGCAGCCTGAAATTATTATCAAAGGTCCCATCCCGGTCATGAGAAGCGAGCACTGCCTGATTGCCACAGCTGTAAACTGTGCTGCCGGACGCGACTGCGGCGTATGCCGGAAGGAAGCCTGCAGGCAGCATTATCTGGAAGATGAAAAAGGCGGACGCTACCCCATTCTGACGGACAGGGAGCATTGCAGAATGACCCTGCTCTCCAAGGAGTCCGCAGACAGAATACAGAAAAATCTCCCCGGAAGTGCACGGACATTTTACGGGGACAGGCTAATAGAAAGAATTAATATTTTTATGGAGGATTAAGAGATGATTGATGTACATGTGGAAATTTGCAGGGACGGCGTACAGCTGCCCGCATATGCAAGAGAAGGCGACGCAGGCATGGATGTAAGAGCCGCCGTAGATGTGACAGTAGCCCCCGGCGCAACCGTAATCGTCCCCACGGGTCTTAAAATGGCGATTCCCGCGGGATATGAAATTCAGGTCCGCCCCCGTTCCGGGCTGTCACTGAAGTCCCCCCTTCGTATTCCCAACGCACCGGGCACCATAGACAGCGGATACAGGGACGAGATCGGCATAATCGTGTGGAATTCCTCCCCGGACACGCCTTTTGAAATCAAGGCCGGGGACCGTATCGCCCAGCTGGTGCTGCAGCAGGTGCCTGTCATAAACTTTGTGCCTGTAGCGGATGTATCGGTCATCGGTAAGAGCAGAGGCGGCGGTTTCGGCTCCACCGGAAAGGAGTAAGGGCATGCCTTCGGTAAAATGTTCCATCGGGCAGGACTCCCACAGATTTGAGGATGCGGATTCGGAGAAGGCGCTGGTGCTGGGCGGCATTGTCATTCCCGGCTGTGCGGGAATGAAAGCCAACAGCGACGGAGATGTGGTGCTCCACGCAATTACAAACTGCATCTCCGGAATAACAGGCGTCAATATTCTGGGAAAAATAGCGGATGACATGTGTAAGTCCGGCATTAAAGACTCCGGGGCCTATCTGAAGAGAGCCCTGGAGGATTTGCCGGAAGGCTGCAGGATCGAGCATATCTCTATTACTATAGAAGCGCTGCGGCCAAAATTCGCCCCCTATATCGATGCTATGAAGGCTTCTATAGGAGCACTTTTGGGTATCTCTCCCGCCTGTGTGGGAATTACCGCCACAACAGGAGAAGGCCTTACCCCCTTCGGGCAAGGCCTCGGCATATCTGTATTCGGCATACTGACCGTATCCTGTTAAAATTCCCGTCGTTATTTCTCCGTGATCTCCCCTGCCTTCTTAAGGGACAGTTTGGTGATCATGGGACCTGCGAGCTCATAGATCAAGGTCGCGCACAGAATAACGGTACGGATCTGGGCGCCGTATTCCGGCACTACCGTAGTTGCCGCCAGAGAAAGGCCGATCGCAACGCCGGCCTGAGGGATCAGCGCGGGGCCCAGGTATTTTCTGACCTTGCGGTCGGCTTTGCAGACAGACGCCCCTACAAAGGCACCTGTCATTTTACCGATGACACGGAGTACGATATAGATAACGCCTACCACTCCGATGGCCGGAATAACGGAAAGCTTCAGCTCCGCACCGGAAACCACAAAGAATAGGATGAAAATAGGCGGCGTGATACTGTCTGTAAGCTTCATGATGTGTTTGGACTGGCTGGAAACATTGGTGAGCGCTGCGCCCATAGCCATACAGGTCAGCAGAGAAGAGAGCCCCAGCAAATCGGAAAGTCCTACGGCTGCAAATACAAAGCCGATGGTAATGGCCAGTCTGTTCCCGTCCTTTCTGAACCAGCGAAGCGGCAGCGTAAACAAAAGTCCCAGCACGATCCCCACCACCAGCGCTCCGCCGATCTCCCACAGGGGGGAGAGGATGGCTTTCCCAAGGGAAGCACCGTTAGGATTCAGGATGGTTTGCGCAATTGCCACGCAGATTCCGAAGAGCATCAGAGCCGTAGCGTCATCAATCGCAACGACTGAAAGCAGGGTCTCCGTAACCGGTCCCTTCGCTCTGTACTGATTGATGACCATGATGGTCGCCGCCGGAGCAGTAGCCGCCGCAATCGCTCCCAACACCAGTGAGAAAGGCAGGGGCTTACCGGCAATCAGCAGGCCCGCCACTACGAAAAGCACTGCAAAAAAAGACTCCAGGCAGGCAATCACAATAGGGGTTGCCCCTACGCGCTTAAAATAGGATATCTTAAATTCATTACCGATAGAAAAAGCAATAAAGCCCAGAGCCACCTCTGAGATCAGGGCAATATCGTTGATCGCCGTCTCAGGTAAGATATTAAGAACGCTGGGACCGATCAACAGTCCCCCGATCAGATAGCCCGTTACATTGGGCAGATGTACAAATTTAACCAGCCTGCCGAACAACATGCCCGTCAGGATCATAATTGCTAAATATAAAAGTGTGTTCAGTGTCATTTTGTTTCGCCGAGTCCTTCAATATATTGTACCGGCACGGTAAACAGGATCCCCGTATCCGGATGATCAAGTCCCCCGGTTATATCATTTACGATTTTCGATACTGTGGGAATCTTATCCTCCTCCAGCACCGCAAAGATCGTTTTGTTTTCCTGATGGGAAGAGTCCAGGAGCAACCTCAGGGAAGCAATAAATTTAAGCTCGTCATGGCCGTAAAGGCTTTGGGCCATACCTCGGCTGTCTATTACCGTAGCACCGCGAATCCCCTCTTCTGCAAACCGTTCCAGTATGTCCTCCAGGCATTCGGTTTTATTCAATACAACAATTAATAACTGCACTTTCAATGCACCGTCCTTTAATGATCAGCATAAAAAGAATCGGCGAAGCATAACTTTATTTGGGGGAGAGATTCATGCTTCGCCGATATACATGTACTGCAGTACACATTTGCTATTCTACTTTAGAAATCCGCACTTGTCAACACCTTTCAGAAAAAAGATGTATCCAGCTGATCAAAGCGGGAAAGGAAGGGTTTCAGCTGCCCCAGAATCTTATCGGCACCGCCCTGCACATTGGATTCAATGTTCAAAGGCATCAGGGGATCGTGCAGTGACAGACGCAGCAAAAACCATCCGTCGCCTCTCTCCTTATCGCACTGTACACGGACACCCTCGTAGTTCTCGGGCTCTACAGTCCAACCTGTTACTGTCCGGGCATATTCGGTAAGCTTCTCGATTACCTCCGTCCCGTAGGCCTTGAAATCCTCACAGAGCAAATTCATCCTGTATTCCTTGGATTCGGCAGGCTCCTCCAGGCCAGAAATAAGTTCGTCAATATGCTTTCCTTCTTTGCGAAGCTGCGCCATTTTGATCAGTATCTTGGCAATCAGGAATGCCCCGTCGTCCAGAAAATAGTTTTCCTTCAATGCGCCGTGACCGGAGGTTTCAATGGCAACCGGAGTATATACGCCTTCCCCATTCAGGCGGATGGCTTCGTTAATAACATGTTTATACCCTCTCTTGAATCTGTGATGAACTCCGCCGAGGTCCCCTTCAATAAACTGCTTTAAACCGCTGGAGGTAATGGAATCCGTTACGATCGTAGCTCCCGCATGTTCTTCAATGGCTATGGCAGAAATCAGTGCTATGATACGGTTCCGGTTGATTTCCTTGCCGTTTCTGTCCACGGCTCCTGCACGGTCTACATCCGTATCGAATATAATGCCGAAATCCGCCTGATTGTCCAGTACTGCCTTCTGAATAGCCTCCATGGCCTGCTTATCCTCAGGATTGGGAATGTGATTGGGAAAATGTCCGTCGGGCTCCAGGAACTGGCTGCCCCGGGTATCCGCACCCAAAGGCTGTAATACCGCATCCGCATAGAAGCCTCCGGAACCGTTACCTGCGTCTACGATAATACGCATCCCCTCCAAAGGTCTTTCCTGTCCTGTAGCCTTTCTGATCTTCGCAACCAGTCCTTCCGCATAGATACGGATAAAGTCCAGTGCTTCCACGGTTCCCCGCACCGAAGCTTTCGGGACACTGTTCTCTGCCGCACGCTCCAGCAGGGCTTTAATGTCCCCCTTCTCCAGTCCGCCCTCTTTTGTAAAAAACTTCATGCCGTTTCTGTTAAAGGGCAAATGACTTGCAGTAAGCATAATGGAGCCGTCGTATTCATAGCCGGGCGTAACGGTAGTC
>CBCSVZ010000050.1:0-6365 GCA_965143695.1 uncultured Oscillospiraceae bacterium | reverse complement strand
GATGCCGTAATATACATACAAACGAAATAAGGAATTTAGTATGTAAAAATTACATACTGATTCTTGCTGTAGATCCCTTTCGTATACAAAAAACAGTCCTTGTTGCGTTATTTTGGTGCTATTTTGTATACTTACTTTTCTCGGGGCTTGTTTTGTATGTAAATTTTACATACAAACAAGCTATTTCGCCATCATTGTATATTCACCGCTGCGATCGGAGCGCCTGCAATGCTGCCCATGAAACAAAATCACAGATCCCGATAAACTTTTACCGGATTGAAAGCGGGCACACTGTAGCCCCGAAGGTCCGTCAGATTGCAGCCCGGGGCGATACCGTATCCGTATGCAATGGAAAGCCCCAGTTCCTTTACCTGCTCCGGCGTCAGGCAAACGCCGACAATCGCTTTGTTCCCGTCGATCACCGTTTTATATACAGTGAAGCTCCAGTCCTTTCCGGACGGGTCTGACAGACGGAAACCCAGAGGATAGGGCTCTGCAACGAGACCATCCACACCGGTAAAGGGAACAATGATATCTGTCCAGTCACTCCTGTAGTCATTGGGAACGCCCTTGATCCCGTCAATGTCCACATTGATTTCCGGTGCAGGCTGTCCGTGTATCAGCGCATGCATGAGTTCTGCGGCATTGCGGGCAAGCAGCTTCTGACTTTTTCTGGCAATATGGATGGGGTCGGCCATAGGGTAGGAGATGGTATTTGCCGTGGCGAGGTTGCTGACAGACGCGGACATTTTACGCTGAATCTCACGGATTCCGGACCAGGTCTCGCTGCCCTCGCCGCTGGCATCTTCTGCCGGAGGGTATACCCTGGCCAGCTGTACCTGCACAATGGGAAGGTCCTCCCCGAAGTCCTGACGCACATGCCGGTAGAAATCCAGCACTTTTTCTTCGAATACTTTATATGCGTCATAATAGGCGTCGGAACAGCCCTGATACCAGAACATTCCCCGTACATGAGATCCGCAGTCTATAAAACGCCTGTACATGGCTCCGTACAGGGAGCGGTCGCCTCCCAGATCTCTTTCCGCAGGGTCCCACTGGATCATCTGGGTACCGCCGTGGGCGCAGGGAATAACGCCCTGGGGAACACCTTCATATTCGTACATGTGTCCGGCGAAGAAATAGCCGGGGCCAATGCACCTTTTGTCGATCTGATTGGCATATCCCTCTTCTGTAGCCCTCATCACATCCGTGTGCACCTTGTCGTAGGCAAGCCAGAGCTTGTGGAGCGTAGGCTCCGCGGGCATCCAGTAGTTGGCCATGTGCAGTTCCCGAATCTCCGGGTTCGGCGTATAGTTCTTGTCCTCCTCCGTAAATTCGGCCACGCCCTCCATGTTGGACTGGCCGGCCAGCAGCCATAAATCGCCCACATAGATATCGGAAAAGGCCTGATTCCCGATGTAGACCGTGTAGGGGCCGCCTACGGGGATTCCCTTCAGCTCCCAGATTCCTTCCTGAAGCTTTTCAGGCTTCAGAGGGTAAAATGTTCCGTCCTTCCCGGCGTATTTTACCGCATTCATATTTTCCGCTTCTTTGTCCGTTACAATCAGCTTTATCTGGCAGACATCCTCTGCATTTCGCTGCATTACCATTCCTTCCGCTATACCGCGCATTTGACACAAACCTTCCTTATAAAAAATTTTTCTATATTATAGCCTGTCAGACAGCCATTTGCAACAAATTCCAAGCTGTAATATAATTGGGTAAAAGGAGATTGAAAATGGGTTGGACAAAGGCGCAGGAACAGGCAATAACTATTCATCAATGCAATATGCTGGTGTCAGCGGCGGCAGGTTCGGGGAAGACTGCGGTGCTGACGGAACGCATCGTCAATCGGATCGCAACGGATACCGATATCGACAGGCTTCTGATTATGACTTTTACCAAGGCGGCAGCTGCGGAAATGCGGGAGCGTATCGGAAAGGCTATCGCTGAGCGGCTGGACCGCGGGGAAGGGGACACGGAAAGACTTTGCAGGCAGCAGGCGTTGCTTTCCAAATCCAATATTTGTACCATAGACAGCTTCTGTAATGAAGTCGTAATGAAAAATTTTACCGTAAGCGGAGTGGATGCCTCTTTCACCGTCGGAGACAGCAGCGAACTGGAGCTTCTGCAAAGCGAAGTGCTGGAGGATATGCTGGAGGAAGAGTATCAGGCCGGCACACCCGAATTTTTAGTGCTTGCTGACCTTTTTGCGGATAAGAGTGATGACGGCAATCTGGAACAGGTGCTTCTTAATATCCATCAATTTATCTATTCTATGCCCGCGCCCACACAATGGCTCCGGCAGTGTGTAAATGCCTATGAACGCGGCGATTTTGCGGACTTTGGTGAAACGGTATGGGGAAGGAACATGCTGGAGCATGTCTCTATGGTAACAGAGGAGCTGGCCGCGGAGACAGAAGAACTGCTCTGTACGGCGCAGCAAAACGGCATCGGAAGCTACGAAAAGGTCCTGCTTTCGGATTTAATGTTATATGAGGAGGTCTGTCAAACGGCGTCGGCGGGAAGCTGGCAGCAGACCTATGACTGTATCTGCAGGGCTTCCTTTGCCTCCGCCAGGCGCGGCAAGACGGAAGATGCAGACACGGCTGAGATGATCAGAGACAAGCGGAGCAAGCTCCGGGATTCCTTTAAGAAAATACTGCCGCTTTTCGGAAACAGCTGCAGCGCCGGTTTCGAGGAAATGGAGGCAGTAAAGCCCTATATTGAGAAGCTGACGGAGTTGGTGATCAAATTTGACGGGCTGTATGCACAAAAGAAAAATGAAAAACATATTATGAGCTTTGCGGATGTAAACCATAAAGCGCTTCAGGTATTAAGCGTCCCGGAAATTGCCCGGATCTACAGAGAAAAGTTCCTGGAAATCTATCTGGATGAGTATCAGGATACCAATATGCTTCAGGAGGCGATCATCCATACCTTTGCAAGGGAAGACAATGTGTTTATGGTAGGCGATGTAAAGCAGAGCATATACGGCTTTCGAAATGCCTGTCCGGAGCTGTTCACAGACAAGGAGCAGAGGTTTGTCTCGCCGGAGACGCAAAGAGCGCACGAGGACTGCCTTGTAGAGTTATCGACGAATTTCAGAAGCCGCAAAGAAGTTCTTGCTTCGG
This sequence comes from uncultured Oscillospiraceae bacterium, assembly GCA_965143695.1. Lineage (GTDB taxonomy): Bacteria > Bacillota > Clostridia > UBA1212 > SIG427 > CABQMV01. The sequence continues at coordinate 3,231 of CBCSVZ010000050.1, read as the reverse complement.
TCAATCAGATTTTTGAAAAGATTATGAATATGCGTACCTGCGGAGCCGCTTACGGCGAGGAACAGAAGCTCCACTACGGGGCAACCTATTATGACAGCTTCCCGGGGGATTTTACCAGCGAAGTGCTGATTTGTCAGGGGGCTGTTGAAGAAGAGACGGAAATGATTGCCCACAGGATCCAGACGCTCATGGAAAGCGGCTTTTCAGTGTATGATAAGGAATTCAAAGCGCAGAGACCCCTAAAGTACAGTGATATTGTGATTCTGTGCAGAAAGACAAGCGATGTGGGTGCGAAAATGGCATCGATACTGCAGGCACACGGGATTCCCGCCTATGTTCCGGAGAAGGGCGGCTTCTTCAGCCATTATGATGTCAATGTGATCCTTTCCTATATTGGGATTATCGACAATCCGCTGCAGGATATTCCGTTGCTTACGGTGCTGCGTTCGCCTCTGGTCGGCTTTGATGACAATAAGCTGGCTGAGATCCGGATGAATAACAGAGGCTGTCTTTTGTACGAGTCCATGTGCACCATGGAGGATGCGCAGGTCAGCGCTTTCCTGAATACGCTGGATCAATACCGGAAAGAGGCGCTGTCCATGCCCATTTCCCAGTTTATATGGAAGCTGATCACAGAAACAGGGTATTATGAGTATGTGGGCACCCGGGAAGACGGTCCCAAACGGCAGGCCAACCTGAGAATGCTTTTCAGCAAGGCGGTGGCCTTCGAAAAAAACGGAAGAAAAGGCTTTTTCCGTTTTATCAACCATATTGAAAAGCTGAAAAATAAAGAATCGGAATGGGATGCCGCCGACGATTTAAATGAAGGGATGAATGTGGTCAGAATCCTGACTGTACATAAGAGTAAGGGATTGGAATATCCTGTGGTGTTTCTTGCCGGGACAGGACAGGAGATCGGGAAGAGACAGAATGATAAAAAGCTTTTGCTCAGCAGTGATCTGGGCATTGCTCTTTACCGCTATGACAGGGAGCAGGATGTTTTCAAGAGTACGGTTATGTCTCACAGTATCGAGCTTGTGCGGAAACGGAAAGAAATGGCGGAGGAAATGAGAGTGCTCTATGTGGCCATGACCCGCGCCAGAGAAAAACTGATTCTGACTGCTTCTGAGAAGCAGCCGAAACCCAGGGAACTGCGGAACGCCGCTCCAACGGCATACAGAGTATTAAATGCAAAGCGTTATCTGGACTGGGTTCTGGAAACTGCGGCTCCCGCATTTTGGAGGCTGGAGACTTATGACGAAGCAAAATCGGTTGCGGCAGTTTCCTGTGAGCGCGTGGAGACGCCAAAGCCCCGGGAGATGCCGCGGGTAAAATGGCATTATCCCTACGGCCGCGAGGAAACGTTTCCCGCGAAAATGTCTGTCTCCGAAATCAAAGGAAGGACACTGGACATGGAAGGGGAACAGGAACGGATCCCCGCCGAAGAGATTTCCGTTGGGTCCTTAAGAGAATTTCTGGCAGCGCACGGCGACAGAAGCGCGGAAGGACAGTCCTTTACGCCTACGCAGACGGGAACTCTGCTGCATGCCTGTCTGGAAAGAGTGGATTACGATGCATGCCGGGAGGCACTGAAACAGGCGGATGCCCGGTCTGCTATGGAGGAGCTTATCAGAACAACTGTGACGGATATGGCTGAGAAAGGGTACATTTTACCGGAGGAAACAGCAGCCATTGATGTAAGCCTTCCTGCGGCGTTTCTGCTCTCCCATACGGGAAGGCGCATATTGGCGAGCGAGGATGTCAGACGGGAAGTGCCTTTTACCCTTCTGAAGGACGCCGGAGAAATTCAGCAGGGTGTTACCGGAAAGGTGTCTGTCCAGGGTATTATAGACTGCTGCTTTAAAGAAAACGGCGCCTTTGTCATTGTGGACTATAAAAGTGACAATGTGTACGGAGAAGCCCTGCAAAAAAGGGCAGAAGGCTACAGAACCCAGCTCGAACTGTACGGGGAGGCACTGGAACGCATTACAGGACTTCCGGTGAAGGAGAAAATCCTGTTTTTCTTAAGAAGCAAGAAGGCTTTCTGCTTTTAGAATTGATAGTCTAAAACTTCATTGGCCGCAATTTCGCTTCCTGTGTTCAGATCCCTGAGGGTATTGTTATAGGCCACGTAAAAATCTCCGTTATACTGATATTTGCCGGTAACCAGATAGTATTTTACCTGATTGCGGTCGATCTTACCCAGATCATGACACATGCCGTCCAAATGCTCCCCCTTCAGGTTGGTGTCATAGGAATCCGTAAAATGCTGAAACCAATCCTTGAATTTGTCCTGATTTTCTGAAATCAGGGAGTTATCTGTAAAACCCTTCAGCAGGTAATAGATGAAGTCATCGGACATGGCGGAGTGTATTTCCTGGGGATCCGCGTCGTTGTAATAGCTCACGATATCGCTGCTGAGGTGTGCGCCGGTGTCCCGGATAAACCGGATCATATTTACGGCGGAGCTCCCTGAAATTGTGGATGTTCCCTGAGGATAGTTTATTCCTGTGGAGTAGCTGATATCGGAGGTATCTGTATCAAGAAACTGAATAGGATAGGGCAACTCACATTTTACGGAATTAACCTGAGCAATCAATTCCGAAAGCGTATCATAGGTCAGCACGGTATAGCAGGGAATGTCGATTTCCAACATGGAGGTCAGATATTTAGCAGTACTTTCGCCGCCGTATTTCCCGAAATATTCTCCAAGACTCAGTACCTGATTGCCCGCATCGTGGTCGACTGCCTTTACGGTGTCGGGAACAAGAAGATAGGACAGGGCGCGTGTCGTAGGGTCATAATGGGAGATCAAAAAATTTACGGCGTCCTGTTTCTTAGAGGAGGTCAGCACATAGAGTACATTGCCGTCAAATAAATCCTCATATTGATATTTTTCCGGGTCGTAGACATTACCTGCCGCCGGCAATGGGGTGGGGTCGCCGGGCTCCCGCTGGATTTCCTTTGGGTCATATTTCAGTGCAGTTACATAGCCGCCGATACAAAGGGCTAAAAATACCACTGCGGAAAGCGTAAACAGAAATCGCCTTAAATTATCCATAATCTTTATTCCTCCTCATTTTCCTGCTTGAAATCAGCAAGAGGGTTTTTGCCGACGGCCTCTCTGAGACGGGCGTTGTTTACATGGGTATATATTTCTGTGGTGGCTACGCTGGTATGCCCCAGTATTTCCTGCAGCGCTCTTATGTCCACGTCTCCGTAGGCGTACAT
>CBCSVZ010000049.1:0-6464 GCA_965143695.1 uncultured Oscillospiraceae bacterium | reverse complement strand
ATGAAGGTAGCGTAAAAAATGTGCATCACTATTACAACTCTAGTTGACCAGAACACTCAGTCCCGAAAGGGCGCTAACCTGGTCAACACTTCCCTCAAAAACGCGCCTGTGTTGACCAATCGGTCAACATAGGCTTCAAAATTGCCATTCTGTTGACGCTCGCCCCTACCAGACATAAAAATTGCCGAAACATAAATTTTTATGAAAACGCATGATTGTAAAAGTCTGAGAAATTCTTTATAATACAGACGCAAGTGACGCAAATCTACCTACGGAGGAACGCAGAATGAAAATCACAGTAATAGACGGACAGGGCGGTAAAATGGGCCGTCTACTGATAGAAACGATCAAAAAGGCACAGCCGCAGGCAGAAATAACCGCCGTGGGCACTAACAGCATGGCCACAGCAGCGATGATGAAGGCAGATCCTGCCCACGCTGCCACAGGAGAGAACGCAGTGATCGTAGCCTGCCGCAGCGCGGAAATTATTCTGGGGCCCATCGGCATTGTAATAGCAGATGCACTGTACGGAGAAATCACGCCCGCTATGGCATTGGCAGTAGGACAGAGCAACGCCAGAAAAATTCTAATTCCCATCAGCAAATGCAACAACTATGTAGCCGGCGTAGAGGATAAGTCCGCCGCAGAGCTGATCAAGGCTGCGGTTGAAGCCCTCTGACCGGCACAAGGTGCGCACTTTCCAAGGCAATCATAATGGCGGGGATCAGCACCAGCTGTAAAATGATACCGGGTATCGCCGTAAGTACGGTTCCCGACAGAAAAGCACCGAAGCTGTACTGAATACTTTCGGAAAGTCCGGAAAGTACAAGCATCACACCGCCGTATACCAGCCGTCCCGCGATCATGGAAATAAGCAAGGCCGGGTACACACAAAGTTTCTTTTTAGGCAGAAGCTGATACAGAAGCCCGCACATAAAACCGTAGGCTGCCAGCTCGAACGCCATAGCAAAGGCCATGGGATACAGTACCGGCATGCCAAATATGACCGAACGGAGCAACGGCGTAATAAAGCCTATGGCAAGACCGTATTGCCAGCCGCATATAAAACCGCATAAAATCACCGGAATATGCATAGGAAGCAGGGCCTTTCCGATTTCAGGAATCTGAGCTGTCAGGAAAGGCAACAGAAGGCCCAGGGATAAAAACATCGCAGATAATACCAACTTTTTCACAAACACTGTCATTTTCATATACTCCTTCTTAAAAAGAAAGGCACCGGTAGTGTAACCGATGCCTTCGTGACATTTTTCATCCGGCTTCTGCCGGTATGCCGACTTGTGCCGACAAAATCCAAATCAAATATGCAATTAGTTAAAGATCACATTCTCCGTATCTCTGTCGAATACATGAATCTTATTGGGATTAATGGCAAGACTGATGGTATCGCCTACATAGATGTTGTTACGGGGCTTGATCTTAGCAACAAACAGGAACTCATCCAGCATCATGTAAACCAGTGACTCAGAGCCCAGAAGCTCAACCACCTCTACGGTAGACTCGATCTTGCTGTCCTTATAAGTTTCAAGATACATTGCCTCATCATGTACATTCTCCGAACGGATACCCATGATAACTTCCTTGTCCATGTATCCCTGATCCTCCAGAATCTTACCCTTCATTTCAGGCAGCTTAATGGGGAATCTGCCGATTCTCAGGCATACATCGCCGTCGATCTTCTCAACACGGGTAGTAATGAAGTTCATTTGAGGGCTTCCGATAAAGCCTGCAACAAACATATTAACGGGTTTCTCATAAAGTACCTGAGGCGCGTCAACCTGCTGAATATAACCGTCCTTCATAACAACGATACGGGAACCCATTGTCATAGCCTCTGTCTGGTCATGGGTTACATAAATAATGGTTGTCTGCAGTCTCTGGTGGAGCTTGATGATCTCAGTACGCATCTGTGCACGGAGCTTGGCATCCAGGTTGGACAAAGGTTCGTCCATAAGGAAGACCTTAGGCTCACGGACAATGGCACGGCCCAGGGCAACTCTCTGACGCTGACCACCGGACAAAGCCTTGATGGATCTGTCAAGCAAATGCTCAATTTCCAATATTCTTGCAGCTTCCTGCACTCTCTTCTTGATCTCTCCCTTAGGAGTCTTACGAAGCTTCAAGCCGAAAGCCATATTCTCAAATACAGTCATATGCGGATACAGAGCGTAGTTCTGGAACACCATCGCAATATCTCTGTCCTTAGGAGCAATGTCATTTACCAGCTTGCCGTCGATCAGGAGCTCACCGGAAGTGATTTCTTCCAGACCGGCAATCATTCTCAGGGTAGTAGACTTACCGCAACCGGAAGGTCCTACCAGTACAATAAATTCCTTATCCGCAATATCCAGATTAAAGTCATTAACGGCTGTAACCCCGCCGGGGTATTTCTTGTAAATATTCTTTAATTTAACTTCTGCCATGTATGTAACCTCCTAAAAATTCACCCAAACCGGGCGGGTCTTTTGCTTATGTATTATGATAGCACTAAAACAAAACTTTTAACAGTGCAACATGTCACAAAATTCTCCCTCTCAATTTGGTTAAAATGCACATATTAAGACTTTCAGCCCGCTCATTTTCATATTTCGGACATTATTTTTAAAAGAAAGACAGCTGATTGGTCTCCTGCATCCCCTCCAGACAGCCTTCCTCCCGGAGCGTCTCGATAACGCCCTTATTCAGAGAGGCCCGGTTCTTCAGGTCTTCTATGGAAAGAAATCGTTCGCCGCTCTCTCTGGCTTTCACAATATTTTCCGCCGCAGCCACACCCAGGCCCTGCAGCGAGCAGAAGGGCGGGCGTATTTTACCGTCCTCAGGCACAAAGTGTTTTGCATGGGATTTGTAGATGTCCACCGGCAGAAATTCAATTCCTCTGGCGTACATTTCAAAAATCTGGTCGTATATGGCTGACTGACCCTCCTCCTTGGCCGACAGGTCTCCGGACTTCGCCTTTCCGTCTTTCGCGCCGTCCTCAGAGGTCCCTTCTTCCCCGGAACTGCCCAGCGCCAGATATCTGCTGTATGCCTTCTCCTGACCGTGTATCATGGCTGCCGCATCGAACATATCCGCCTTCAAAGTGAATCTGGCGGAGTAATAGGCCAGCGGATAATAGAGCTTATACCAGGCGATACGCACAGACAGTACCACATATGCCACGGCATGGGCTTTGGGGAACATGTACTTTATCTTTTTACAGGACTCGATATACCAGTCGGGCACATTGTTGGCCTTCATGGCCTCCTCCCACTCAGGCTTCAGCCCCTTACCCTTACGCACAGACTCCATAATGGTAAAGGCCATTTTCTTCTCCAGACCCATTTTGATCAGATAGAGCATAATATCGTCACGGCAGCAGATGGCCTGAGACAGGGTACAGGTCCCCTCTGCAATCAGCTTCTGGGCGTTGCCTGTCCATACATCGGTACCGTGAGATACACCGGAAATACGCACCAGTTCGGAAATAGAGCTGGGCCTTGTCTCCTTGAGCATATTCATAACAAAGCTGGTCCCCATCTCCGGAATGCCCAGCGTGCCCAGTTCAATTTTGATTTTCAGCTTCTCCGGATCCAATTCCAGTGCATCGGGACTGTTGAAAAGCGACAAAACCTTTTCATCGTCAATGACCACCTCTTTGTAGGACACACCGGAGAATTCCTCCAGCAGTTTCAGCATTGCAGGACCGTCATGGCCCAGAATATCCAGCTTTAGGATATTGTCATGGAGGAAGTGATAGTCGAAGTGAGTGGTAACCGTATCCGAGTTCACATCGTCTGCCGGGTGCTGGATGGGGGTAAAATCATAGATTTCATGATCCTTGGGAAGCACCATGATGCCCCCGGGATGCTGACCCGTAGTCTTTCTGACTCCGATAAAGCCGGAAGCCAGCCGGTTGATCTCGGCCTCGGAGGCCTGTTTCCCGGAAACCTCCAGATATTTACGCACATAACCCTTGGCAGTCTTCTCCGCCAGACCGGAAATGGTTCCGGCTCTGAACACCCGGTCCGCACCGAAGAGGACTTCTGTATATTTGTGCGCGTTGGACTGGTCATCCGATGCAAAATTCAAATCAATATCCGGCACCTTGTCGCCGTTGAAGCCCAGAAAGGTTTCAAAAGGAATATCGTAGCCATCTCTTATAAGCGGCTTCCCGCAGGTGGGACAATCCTTCCGGGGCATATCGTAGCCGCAGTCGTAGCCTTCATTTTCGTGAAACTCCAGATAGCCGCAATCCGGACACCGGTAGTGGGCAGGCAGAGAGTTCACCTCTGTAATATCAGACATATAGGCAGCCAGCGAAGAGCCCACACTGCCCCGGGAGCCTACGGTATATCCGTTTCTGGCAGATTCCGCGACCAGCTCCTTGGCGGTTATGTACATGACAGAGTATCCGTTTCCGATAATGGCATCCAGCTCTCTCTTTAATCTTGCCTCAATGATTTCCGGAAGGGGATCCCCGTATATACGCTTTGCCTTCTCATAGGAGCTGTTGCGCAAGGTATCGTCAGATCCTTCAATGACCGGCGGAAAGAAGCCTGCGGGCACAGGCCGGATCCGCTCGATCATATCCGCGATCTTATTGGTATTCTCTACCACCACTTCATAGGCTCTGTCCCCTAAATATGTAAACTCAGCCAGCATCTCCCTGGTGGTCCGCAGGTACAGAGGCGGCTGATTTTCTGCGTCTGTATATCCCTGTCCCGTCTGCATCACACATCTGTAGATCTCATCCTCCGGATCCAGAAAGTGTACATCACAGGTAGCGACCGTCATTTTCCCCTGCCTGTCCGCCAGTGCCAGAATGCGTTTATTAAAGTCCTCTATATCCTTTAAGCTTTCCACCTGACCGTTGCGTACCAGATACATGTTATTCATGGTGGGCTGGATCTCCAGATAGTCATAGAAGGAAGCGATCCGTTCAAGCTCCTCCTCGGAAGCTCCCCGCAGCATAGCGTCATAGAGCTCTCCCTCTGAACAGGCGCTGCCGATAATGAGCCCTTCCCGCAGCGCTTCTATTTCAAATTTAGGCATACGGGGCCTTCGGTAGAAATAGTCCAGATTAGAGCGGGAGATAAGCTTGTACAGATTCTTAAGCCCCACCAAATTCTTAACAAGGATAATGCAGTGATAGGAAGGCGTCTTTTTGGCCTGAGCAGGGGTCAGCTTCCCCTCCTGATTGGTAAGGTAGCACTCAATACCGTAAATGATCTTCAAATCGCTTTTCGCAGCGGAAACCGCATTGAAAATATCCGGATATGCCTGTACGACCCCGTGGTCTGTAATAGCAATGGCCTTATGTCCCCAGGCAATCACTCTCTTAATCAACTCATCCGGCTTAGTAAGTCCGTCCACAGCGCTCATGTTGGTATGCAGATGCAGCTCTACCCGCTTCTCCTCTGCATCGTCCATTCTGGGCTGCTCATGGTAAGAGGCAATACTTCTGGCCATAATCGTCAGCTCGTGGGTATACTTGTCCTGTATGGCCTCGCCGTACACCTTCAGGTGTAAATTCTTATCCTTGACAAAGGTCTTCTTCACAAACTCTTCATCCAGAGGATCAAAGAAAAATTTTGCCGTAACAGAATATGTCCCGTCGGTCATTTGCAGCAGCGCGATCTCCGAACCGCTGGGAATGGGCTTCAGCTCAGCGCCGAAGACTTTCCCCTTCACCGCTACATAGCCGGAATCTGTGGAAACATCCTTCATGGGAGTAATCGGGTCTGTGATAGCCTTTCCGATAATGATCGGGCATCCTTCGGGGTCTTTGGGAAGCTCCATACCCTCCTCGGGAGTGATTCTGCGCTTTTTTCCGGATTTGCCGTCACCCCGGTTGTATCCGCGTCCCTTTCCCCCGCCCTGTCCGTATACCTTCTGGTAGCTTTCTGCATGGTCCGCGTTTCTCTGGGCTGCCGCCTTATAGTCTTCAAGAGAGAAGGAAACCTTGACGGTATCCTCGTCCGAAACCCTGTGCGCTGCTTTTGCAGGAGCATAGTAAAGCTCTACCTGAACCGTTCTTCCTGTCTTCTCGGAAAGGGCCTTTGCAATGTCCGCGTCTGTCCGCTTCATCTTCAGAATAGATACCAGATCTTTATTAAGACCCACCTTGAAGATGTCCCCGTGAAGCTGTACACTGCTGCCCTCCAGGATCGCCCATACAGAGGGGGAAGCCACACGCAGCTGCTCGATATATTCCTCCCAGAAGACATTGATTTCGCCCCGGGCATCCTCCTCCGGCGCTGCTTCCTTAGGAACACCTGTAAGCACAAGCTCTACGCGGCTGTAATTCAGCTTTTTACAGAGACCCTCCTTGAAGGCGCTGATCTCTTCTTCTGACAGAATATCAAAGCAGTGGGCAAGAACCTCTATGCTCTTATCCTCTTTCACATTTACTTTTTCTATTTTAATACTGTCTGTACTGATAATGATAGTCCTTTACTCTTTGTATA
>CBCSVZ010000048.1:0-6553 GCA_965143695.1 uncultured Oscillospiraceae bacterium | reverse complement strand
TCCGGCAGTATTTATACAAGGACTGCAAATACATACACTGCCCCACACAGTTCATTGCCGATGAGCTGGTCAGGCATCACTATACCGGTAAAATGTATGTGATCTCCAACGGCGTGGATCCTGATTTTACATACAGAAAAAAGGAAAAGTCTCCTGAACTGCGCGACAAATTTGTGATCCTCACAACCGGAAGATTTTCTGTGGAGAAGCGACAGAATATTCTGATAAAGGCCGCCGCCTGCTCCAAATATGCAGACCGTATTCAACTGATACTTGCAGGACAGGGGCCCCTGGATAAATATTTAAAGCGGCTTGTCAGGCGCAGCAAGCTTAAGAATCCGCCTGTCATGAAATTTATGTCCAAGGAAGAGCTCATGGATACCATCGCCGCTGCGGATCTTTATGTCCATTGCGCAGAGTCGGAGATCGAAGGCATGTCCTGTATCGAAGCCTTTTGCGGAGGGCTGGTTCCGGTCATTGCCAGAAGCCCCAAATCCGCGGCAAAAGCCTTCGCCATACATCCGGAAAGTCTCTTTGAGGTGGACAATTACAGGGAACTGGCAGGTAAAATAGACTACTGGATCGAGCACCCGGAGGAAAAAGCAGAATACGAAAAAAAGTACAGCCGGAAGGGACAGGAATATAATATTAATACCTGCGTTCTGCGTATGGAAGAAATGTTTCAGGAGGCAATTGAAGATTGTCAAAGGGCTGAGTAATGGATCAGATAACGGAAGACAAATATAAAGATATCCCGCTGGACGAACATGTACTGCACATGTGGGCTCCCCTTTCCTTTGAGGTTCCTCAGGGCTATGACTATCTGATGAAAGGGCGTCTGCGCACCTTCTGGCACTATTTTGTGCTAAGCATTGTGGCGCTCCTGCTCTATCCCTTCAACACCCTGTGGTACGGATTGAAAATTCGCGGCCGCAAGCATCTGACAGCGCTGCGGGGAACCGGCTTTGTCTCTGTCTCCAACCATGTACATCCTATGGACTGTACCTTTGTAAACCTTGCCATGTTTCCCAAACGGCTCTATTATATGACGCTGTCATCGAATTTTAAGATTCCGGTGATCCGCTGGATCATAAGAATACTGGGTGCGATTCCCATTCCTGAGAAGGTCTCCTCCAAGAAAGAAATGCTGGAGGCCATGGAGCAGGCTCTGTACACGGGCAGCGCCGTGCCTATCTATCCCGAAGGAATTCTGCGTCCCTATTATCCCCATCTGCGAAAATGCAAGAGCGGGGCCTTCCATCTGGCCTATACTGCCGGGAAGCCCATTGTCCCTATGGTCATGACATACCGAAAGCCCCGGGGAATCTATGCGCTGAAGCGCAAGCCCTGCATCACCTTAACGGTACTGGAACCCATTTTACCGAATAAAACAGCTCCCAAATCAGAAGAAGTCCTCCGATTACAGAAGCTGTGTGAAAAGCGAATCCAGGATTTTATAGATACCTTTCAAGGTTAACCTCTGTTGTTAAGGTCTATATACTCCCTTTTTTTCAATACATTCTTATAGGCAGGTCTGATAATCTTACTGCACATGGTCAGTTCCTCAATGCGGTGGGCGCTCCAGCCCGCAATTCTTCCTATGGCAAAGATCGGCGTATACAGATCGCTGGGAATATTCAGCATAGAATAAACAAAGCCTGAATACATGTCCACGTTGGCACACATTTCCTTGGTGTTTTTCTTGTACTTGGCAAAAATCTCCGGAGTAAAGGCTTCTATCTTGCGATACAGCTGAAACTCCTTGGTGTTTCCGGTTTCCTCTGCCAGTTCTTCTGCCTTTTCTTTCAGCAGAACCGCCCTGGGATCTGACATGGTATACACTGCATGCCCCATGCCGTAAATCAGGCCGGAGCCGTCGTAAGCCTCTTTATTGATGATTTTAACCAGATAGTCGTACACCTGCTTATCATCTGTCCAGTCTGCAACATTGTGCTTGATGTCCGCGACCATGCCCATGACCTTGTGATTGGCGCCGCCGTGCTTGGGTCCTTTCAGCGAACCGATGGCCGCGGCAATCGCGGAGAAGGTATCCGTTCCGGTTGAGGTCACCACCCGGGTGGTAAAGGAGGAGTTGTTACCGCCGCCGTGTTCTGCGTGAAGCACCAGATTCAGATCCAGAATTTCCGCCTCCAATTTGGTAAATTTCTTGTCTGACCGTATCATATGCAGCAAATTCTCAGCGGTGGAAAGCTCAGGCAACGGATTATGGATATACATGCTCTTGCCGTCATAATAGTGGCGTTTCGCCTGATAGGCATAGGCCACCATCGTGGGAAACTTAGCGATCAGAGAAATACACTGCCGGATCACATTGGGGATCGCCGTACTGTCCGGATCCTCATCATAGGTGTAAGAGGCCAGAACGCATCGGGCCAGCTTATTCATAATGTTATTGCTGGGGGCTTTCATGATCATATCTTCCGCGAATCCATCCGGCAGCGCCCTGTTGTCACCCAGCATCTGCCGGAACTTCTCCAGCTGATCTTGTGTGGGCAGCTCTCCGGTCAGCAACAGATAGGCACATTCTTCAAAGCCGAACCGGCCGTCTTTCTGGAATCCGTTTACCAGATCATTAATTTCCATGCCCCGGTAATACAGCTTTCCCGGCATGGGGATCTTCTCCCCCTCTTCAATAATGTATGCCCGGACATCGCCGATATGGGTAAGGCCTACCAGTACGCCTGTGCCGTCTGCGTTTCTCAGGCCCCGCTTCACGTTGTACTTGTTATAGTACTCTCCGTCCACCTGATTGCGGGAGGTCGTGACATCGGCAATTTCTTTTATAAAATCACTGTAATCTCTTTCCGGCTCTCTATGGGTGTTGTACATGGTAAAATGCCTCCTTATAAAATATCGGAAAAATAATTGTACGCTAAAAAAGAAAGCGTGTCAATCGCAGTTCCTGCCCAATACCGTCATGGCATTCTCCCACAGAATCCGGCGTTCTTCCCGGTGAGAGAGGCCCAGACTTCTGAGGCGGGCCAGTTCTTCCCCCGGATTCCACATGGGGTAGTCTGAGCCGAACAGCACACGGTCCGCACCGAACGCCTCGATTGCAGCCGACGCCTCCGCTCCGGTCATGGCGTAAAGGCTGGAAGAGCAGTCTACATAGAGATTCGGCGTTCCCGGCAGCAGCTCTAAGGCCCTCTTCCAGTTGTTCCATCCGCCGAAATGAGCGGCAATCACGACCAGACCGGGAAGCTTCTCCATAAAGCGTAATAGGTTTTCGGGATTGGAAAATTCATACCTGGGATCCCCGGCGTGAACCAGCAGCGGCAGCTTGCCTTCGAAAAGTCTGCACATTGCCACAGAGCGATCGGAATCAATGGCAAACTTCTGAAAATCAGGGTGCAATTTTACCCCCTGAAGACCCAAAGACAGTAAGTGCGACACATCCTCCTCCAGCGTCTCGCTGTCCGGATGCAAAGTACCGAAGCCAATCAGTCTGCCCGGATAAGCCTGAACCTGTGCGGCAATAAAATGATTAATAGCGCTGACCTGATGGGGGGTAGTAGAAACGGAATGCACCAGAAAATCGGTAATACCGTACTGTTCCCCTGCCGCAATCAAGCCCTCCGCGGTTCCGTCCATGTGCATTTCCAGGCGGTAAAATTCTCCTACATTCCGGGTGGCTTTTTCGGCGATTTTACCCGGATATATATGACAGTGAGCGTCTAAAATTCTTTCCATCTGCTTTACTCTACCTCATATATATAATTAAACCTTCCGAAGGGCGCACAGTCGCCGTCCCGATAGAAGTTCATTACATCCGTAAATTCAATATTGTCCGACCACTTGAACTCCAGCGAAATTTTATGCTCCTGACCGATCCGGTTTCTGGGAACTGCCAGATATTCCATATTACCCTGCCGATAGGATCGAACGCTGCATACCGGTCTCCACTCTCCGGCACTGTGTTCCCAGGAGAACATTTTACCCTCTGAAATCAGGACGTCATAGCCCTCCCATCCGGTCTTCTTGCTGCGGTCCGTGTCCAGGAGCAGCTCCATAACATGAGTGCCTTCTCCGCAAATAGGCGCGGCCGTCTCCGCGTAAAAGTAAAGGTTGTCCGTGTCATAGCAGACCTTGGCGTTTATAATATTATTGCGTCCGGTCCCGTTTTGATAGAACCAGCCCTTCATTCCCGGAAAATTCCGGTCTGCCTGGGTGCCTTTATGAGACAGATAATCGGGACGGACATGCTGCCACGGTGTAAAATCTCCTTCCGGGATCGTCTCAGGCTCCGAGGGGATTTCCACATGCCGCAGGCCTTTAAAACGTCTGATATTTGCCGCCATCTGAAGGTAATAGGTATCCAGATAGCCGTCGATATCCGGCTCGATATCCCGGCTGTGCTCTCTGTCATAATGGTCTACAAAGGCAATCTGGGAGCTTCCGTCCTTGATCCAGGATTCATCGGTCCATTTTCCCATGGTCCATTCATTCCAACCGGTAATAAACACAAAATCCGGGTCGATTTTCATGGCATAGTCCCACTGCTCCTGTACATTATAGCCGTAGAGGTAGGAGGTCTCAGTCACCTTCGTATGCTTATCCCGATAGGTATAGCTTCTTCCATAGGTCCCCACATCGTTAAAATGGGTACAGATCAGTCCGTCCCGGCAATTCTGGGCCACTCCCACCGTACACATTTCATAGCTACCGTCAGGCTTCGGTCCGTATCCGTGCTGGGGCGCGATCTCCAGCCACCCCCACTGCCTGTCATCCCAGGGGCCGCCTCCGTACAGGGGCTGGGGATACCGATAGGTAAAGAACTCTTTGATTTCATTGATTATGGCTGTATCCTCGGGACAGATTCCCCCCTCCGGGGGCAGGGCCTGAGGATATGCCATAATAAGGGGCTTGCCGTCCCACAGAAACCACAGATCCCGGTAAAGACCCGGTTTATACAGATCCTGATACCGACCTTTCAGCTGAATATAGGTACAGGGGATACCGGCAAAATTCAGCATAAAGGCGATCTTAGGGACCCGGATACCGTCATCCCGGGCCCGCTTCATCTCAGCCAGCAGCGGCAGAAAAGAATCCTTCCAGATAAAGCTTCCGTTGGTGTTGTCAAATATGATCACATCTACGCCGGCATCTGCAAAATACTGCATATGCTTTCGGATCACATAGGGATCATCATTTCGGTAATACCCGTAGAAGGGTTCATTCCAATGTACAATGTCCTCCTTGGGCCAGGCAGGATGATTGATGTCATATTCTGCTTCGGGGTGTTTTTTCAGAAGCTTTGTCAGATTGACCGGGGTACGGTCAATATCCTTCTGCCTCCATGTCCAGTAGAAAATGCCCACCAGCTTATTTCTGGGGGGCTCCGTCTCGCCTCTTCCGGGCAGAGAACGCCCCAGCATATCTGTAGCAGCCAGCAAATCATTGTCGGTTTCTCTCAGAGGAGCCACAGAGGGTTCATAACAGATATGCGCGTAGGGACTGTCCTTGGTAAACTCAAAGGTTTTAAAATAGGTTCCGTTTTCTTCACAGAAAAATGTTACGGTATGTATGCCCGGTGCGATTTCAGGTATTTCCACCTGCATCAGCTCCGTTTCGTGCTCCAAAGAAGTATTGTTCACGGCAAACTCCGCTTTAGGCTCTCCGTCCACAAAAAGCTTTGCAAAACAGCTGGCGGGGATCCTCCTGCCGGTAATATTCAGTCCTTTTGCGCTCTCGGTAAAATTCAGTTTCTCATATACAGCCTCGTTGTTTCCCTGCTGTACGGTCCATTCTGCATTGATTATTGTACTCATTTGTCCTGCCCTCCGGGAAAATATATACCGACAGGCATTTTACCACAAAGGAAAAGAGTGTTCAATTATTTATTTGATGGAGAAATAAATCTGACAATATCGTTGGGACTACAATCTAAAATCTCACACAGCCTCTCCAGGGTAAGCAGCGTAATATTATTGTTCTTCTTTAAGCTGTCCAGTGTTTTATTGTCAATGCCGGACTTTAAGAGCTTGTACTGGGTGATCCCCTTTTTCTTCATGGTCTCCCACAGAGGGCTGAAATCTATAATTGTAATCACCGCCTTTACCGATTGGACTGTTACAATTATATTTCCCGTATTAAAAATTAAATATTGTGGAGTTAATCACAATGTGTTATAATTGCACCGAATGTATTATAATATTGTTAAGATAATATCAAAGGGGGAAGGCCAGTGAACTATAAAGATCTCATGCCTGAAGAAAAAAAACAGTTCTGCGAATTTCTGCAGACGATGATAATCTTTTCCGATGAGCAGTACGAAGCGCTCTCAGGCGAGCGTGAAATGACCAGTGAAATATTTGAAAGCTGTTTGAATACCTGCGCGAAAACCTATGATTTGAAAGAGTTAAACGCCATCTGCGAACAGTATCCCCGGTTTGCGCACGCCTGGGCTCAGAAAATCGACAGTGAACTGCGTGGCATTGAAGTTCCTTCAAAATCCGAAGAAGAAAAAATTGCCGACTGGAATGAATTCAAGGCAAAGCTGCACAGCCGATCCGGAATCGTGATCGGATGACAA
>CBCSVZ010000047.1:0-6622 GCA_965143695.1 uncultured Oscillospiraceae bacterium | reverse complement strand
TTCTGACCGTTGTGGGGAAATCGCTGATTCCCAATTCCTCTATGATATCCAGTACCAGATAGGTGACTTCGTTAGTGATTTCTCTGCCCTGTCCGTCGACACCTCCCAGTAAAATGTTCTGATAGTGTTGGGCGTCTCCGCTGCCGTAATCCCCTCCGCTGATCCATTCGCAGCCCTTAATAAAGAAGTGGGCCAATATTTCCCGGGCTTCCTGCAGTGTGATCCGGTTCGCCGCCAGATCCGCTTTCAGGTAGTCCCCCAGTAAGAGATCCAGTCTGCCGAAGCCCGGCCAGTTTCCGCACAGCCTGACAAAGGCAAAGGTGAACCAGAGACTTTGCACCGCTTCGTAAAAGTTTCCGGCCGGCCGGTGGGGAACCTGTAAAAGGTTTTGATATACCGCTTCGAAGCCCGGCTTATCCTTCAGGGCCTTTTGGTATCTTTCGTGCCACAGGTCGAAGCAATTCAGACAATGGAGACAGCTTTTCAAAAAGGGTATTCTGTCTGTCCCCTCATACTTTTTCAGCGCGGCTTCCGTCTTTGTCCGGATGCCGTTGAATCCGAATTTCAAAACATAGGCAAAATCCAGGGTCAGATGGCTGACACAGGAGAACAGATTTTTCCCCTGATAAGTAACCGGCACCAGATGTTGAATGGCATTCCCCAGTGTAGCGGCGCCGCTGATTTTTTCGTGTTCGCAGATTCGCAGAGGTGCTTTGGTGACGATTTCATAGATGGCACGGTTATACTGCTCCAGAGGGGATAGTTCCTCAAAGCCTTCGATTCCGTCCATAGAAATGGCAGGGACCCGTCTGGTATCCAGACCGTATTTGTGATGGAGAGATTCATAGGCGAATTCTCTGGTGCTCCGGCTGAGACGCACCGATCTTTTTTCGCAACAGGAAGTGTAGAATTCCATACTTTTTCCGTTCCTTTCAAGCTTTCAAATATGTATGATATTCTTATTATATAAAAAATACCCTGATATTCCATAGACAATGCTGTTGTAAACCTGTATAATTCTCTTATACTCTAATTCTGAAATAAGAAGGTTCTTTTATGGAAATTACAAAAATCGAAATTAAGGATTTTACCACAGGGAAGCTGTGTTCCGGAAACTGCGAAGGACTCTGCCACAGAAAAGCCCTGCCCTACCTCTCTCTGGTACAGGCCGTGGAAGGAAACTATACGATCAGACTGGACCGGGGAGAGGAAAAAGATACCGGTGAAGGCGGCATTTTTATTGCACCTTCCCAGGTAACACAGACCATCACCCACCATGTAAATCCCGAAAGCGGTATCATGAAAGCCCGGTGGATTTTTATGAATATCCACATAAATGGCCTGTATCGGGCCGAGCACCTCTATCAGTTTCCCGTAACCGTTCCTGACAGCCGGGAAAGCCAGTGGAAGGAAAGGATGGACGCACTGTTCCGGGCAAAGGACCCCTGTGACAGAATGAGCCTCTGCTATCAGCTGGTAAAAGCCTTGCTTGCCCTGGGAACACCGCGAAATACAGCGGAATGCAGCAAACTGTCACCGGTAATCTCATATTTGGAAAATAACTATCAAAAGCCCGTTACTGTAGCAGAACTGGCCAAATTGACTTCCATGTCAGAATCCAATTTTCATGCGGTATTTAAAAAGGTTTTCGGGAAATCTCCCATTTCCTATTTGAATGACTACCGTCTCTCTGTAGCCTCAGATCTGCTGCTGCGAACCGATACACCTGTTGCTGCCGTATCGGAAGCGGCCGGCTTCTCCGACCCCTTCTATTTCAGCAGACTGTTTAAAATAAAATACGGGACTTCCCCCAGAGAATACAGGAAGAAGTCCGCAATCAGTAACAAATCTTAAGATCTCTTCCGGATCACTTCATCCAGAAGGTTGTCAAAATCAAAGGTGGCAAAATAATCTTTTGGCTTCTCCGCTCTGCGGATCAACTCTGTGCTGCCGTCTTCATGCATAAGAACCTCACAGCTTCTGAGCTTGCCGTTGTAGTTGTATCCCATAGCAAAGCCATGGCCGCCGGCATCGTGCATTGCCAGTAAATCGCCGATTTCGATTTCCGGCAGCGGCCGCTCTATGGCAAATTTATCGTTATTTTCACAAAGTCCGCCTGTAATATCGTAAATGTGGTCACAGGGCGCATTTTCCTTTCCCAGAACCGTAATATGATGGTAGGCGCCGTACATGGCAGGCCGCATGAGATTGGCGGCACAGGCATCCAGACCGATATAATGGCGGTAAGTATCCTTTCTGTGAATCGCTCTGGCTACCAGTACTCCGTGCGGGCCGGTAATATATCTGCCCAGCTCTGTTTTCAGGGCCACTTCTTTCAAAGCGGAAGGCACAATGATCCTGTCGTAGGCCTCCTTGACACTCTGACCGATCACCTCCAGATCCGGGTCTTTCTCCTCCGGTCTGTAGGGAATGCCGATTCCGCCGGAAAGGTTCACAAACACAAAATCCGCTCCGGTCTCTTGATTCAATTCCACAATGGTTTCAAATAGAATCGCTGCCAGGCTGGCATAATAGCCATTGTCAATCATATTGCTGGCCAGAAAAGCGTGAATGCCGAAGTGCTTGACTCCTTTCGCTATAAGAATCCGTACCGCCTCGCCTAACTGCTGTCTTGTCATTCCGTACTTGGCTTCCCCCGGATTTCCCATAATAGCGCCGCCGATTTTAAAATCGCCGCCGGGATTGTAACGCAAACACACAGTTTCCGGCAGACCGCCGTTAGCCTCCAGAAAATCAATGTGGGTAATGTCATCCAGATTGATGATGGCGTTCAGCTCTCTGGCATACCGGAAATCCTCAGCAGGTGTAGCGTTGGAAGAGAACATAATGCTGTCTCCGGAAAGCCCCAGAGCCTCTGAGAGCATAAGCTCCGTATAGGAAGAGCAATCTACGCCGCAGCCCTCTTCGATCATGAATCGGATCAGATAGGGATTAGGGCACGCCTTTACCGCATAGTATTCCCGAAAGCCTTTATTCCAGGAAAAGGCCTTTTGCAGCCGACGGATTCCCTCACGGATCCCCTTTTCGTCATATACATAATACGGCGTCCCGTATTGCGCTGCCATTTCTTCTGCCTGTGTCTTGTTAAAAAATAACTTCTTCATCTAACTTTCTCCTTCTTCCGCATCTTCTTCCACAATGAAGCTGTCAATTGCTTCCCACAGCTTCTCTACACCCTTTTTATTCACAGAGGATACAGGGATGACTGCTACGCCTTCCTGTACCTTCAATGTCTCTTTAATCATTTTAATCTGAGCCGGCACAGCACTCCTGCCCAGTTTGTCCGATTTTGTAACAGCAATAATATGATTTACGCCGCACTTTTTGATCCAGTTATACATTACCAGATCATCCTGGGAAGGCTTGTGTCGGATATCCACCAGCATGATCACCAGATACAGCTGGGGTCTTACATTCAGATATCCCTCCACGACCTTGGCCCAAAGATTCTTCTCCCCTTTGGATACCGCCGCATAGCCATATCCCGGCAGATCCACAAAATGAATTTCATCGTCAATATTGTAAAAATTGATCTGCCTGGTCTTCCCCTGCGTAGAACCCTTATAGGCCAGATTTTTTCTGCCTACCAAAGCATTCAGCAACGAAGACTTTCCGACATTGGACCGACCCGCAAAGGCAATTTCCAGCAAATCGCTCTCCGGGTACTGCTTCGGCGAAACCGCTGATATCACAAATCGGGGATTCTTTACTTTCATTGCAGCCCCTCTTTTATCTTCTCGATCTCAGCCAGCCAGACTGCCGGGCTGGCATCGGAGGGCAGCCGCAGATCGCCTCTGGGAGACAGGGTAACGGATCCCACCTTGGGACCGTCCGGCATACAGGATCGCTTGAATTGCTGGCTGAAAAATCTTTTTATAAAGGTTTCCAGCCATTTGACAATAACGCGTTCCTCATACTCTTCCCGAAAGGCATAAGAAGCCAACGAGAATATTTTACCGGGACCGTAACCGAATCGGAGGAAATAGTACAGGAAGAAGTCATGGAGCACATAGGGACCCACCAGTTCCTCTGTCTTCTGAGAAATTTTACCGTCCTCCGGTGGCAACAACTCAGGACTCACCGGGGTATCCAGCACATCCCGCAGAATCCGCTCCATTTCCCCGCCCCGGCTGGAAGCATAATAGTCCACCAGATACCGGACCAGCGTCTTGGGGATCGAGGTATTGACTGCATACATCGACATGTGATCGCCGTTATAAGTGGCCCAGCCCAAAGCCTGTTCGGACAGATCACCGGTACCGATGACCATACCTCCGGTCTTGTTGGCCAGATCCATGAGGATCTGGGTCCGTTCTCTGGCCTGGGAATTTTCATAGGTCACATCGTGGCGGTCCGGATCCTGGCCGATGTCGGTAAAATGTTGGTTTACCGCCGCCCGGATATCAATTTCCTTTAAGGTGACCCCCATTGCCCGACAGAGGGAAACCGCGTTCTGATAGGTGCGGTCCGTGGTGCCGAAGCAGGGCATGGTCACAGCCAGAATGTCTGTGCGGGGCTTTCCGATCTTATCGCAGGCTTCCGCTGTTACCAGCAGGGCCAGCGTGGAATCCAATCCGCCGGAAATGCCGATGACTGCCGTACGGCACCGGGTATGCTTCAGCCGCTTGCTGAGGCCCGCTGTCTGCATTGCCAATATACTTCTGCACCGTTCGTTCCGGAGCTGTGCATTCTGAGGCACAAAAGGCGTCTGGGAAAGCCGTCTCCGCAGATCCGGATTTTCTTTCGGCAAAATGTCACAGCAGACAAAATCCGCCGATTCTGCGCTTGTAAAGGTATTCATGCGCCTGCGCTCATGGAGCAGCAGGTCAATATCGATATCTGCCACGGTAAGCCCTGTTGTAAAGAGCTCTGACTCCTGTAACAGGGATCCGTTTTCGTAGATCAGATCGTGACCGGAGTACACCACATCCGTAGTGGACTCTCCTTCTCCCGCGTCCGCATAGAGATAGGCGCAGGCATTGGAGCCGGACTTGGCAGCCAGAATCGTGCGCCGGTAGTCCGCCTTTCCGATGATCTCATTGCTGGCAGAGAGATTGCACATAACCGTTGCACCCCGGGCACAAAGCTGATTGGAAGGCGTATCTCCCACCCAAAGATCCTCACAGATTTCAATTCCCACCGTCATGCCGGGAATATTTGTAAAATCAAACAGGATGTGACCGAAGGGAATTCCGTCCAGCCACAGGCTCTCCTCCTCCATGGAATAGGCGGTAAAATACCGTCCTTCATAAAACTCCGTATAGTTTGGAATATTCGCCTTGGGAACGATTCCCAGAATCTCCCCCTGACTGATCAGGGCACCGCAGTTGTACAGCTTTCCGTTAACCCTTACGGGCAATCCCACTACAGCCGCGATCTGCAGGCCGGCCGTTTCAGAGGCGATCTGCTTCAATTGGGAAAAGGCCGCATCCAAAAGCAGCTTTTGGTTAAAGAGGTCTCCGCAGGTATAGCCCGTAAGAGACAGTTCGGGAAATACCGCCAGGGAGCAGCCACAGTGATCGGCCTCCCGAATCAGTTTGATGATTTCCTTTCCGTTATGGCTGCAGTCCCCCACCAGAATTTCCGGTGTGGCCGCAGCAACTCTTACAATACCTTCTGTCATGTTTTTTCTCTCCTATTTCTTTAACAGCTCATCCACAATACTGTTGACCATAGCAGGATCCGCTTTGCCCTTCAACGCTCTCATGGACTGTCCTACCAAAAAGCCTCTGGCTTTCTCTTTGCCGCTCTTGTAGTCTGCAACAGACTGGGGATTGGCTGCGAAAATATCTTCAATCGTCTTGCGTACCGCCCCGTCGTCGGAAACCATAAACAGCTGGTTTTCTTCAATGTACCGGGCAGGATCCACCCGATCGGTAAAGACCTTCTCAAATACCTTCTTTGCAGTGGTCCTGTTGATCTTATTCTCTGCAATAAAGTTGATAATAACCGCCATAGCAGCAGGATCCATATCCAGGTCCTCAGGCAGTTTGCCATTGTCGTTCAGAAGCTTCATCAGGTCTCCCATAATCATATTGGCAACTTCTTTGGGTTTCTTGCAAATATCGGTAGCCTTTTCAAACAGATCCGCCAGATATTTAGAAGAAATCAATATAGAAGCGTCATACTCCGGGAGTCCGAATTCTTTCACATACCGCTCTCTCTTGGCATCCGGAAGCTCGGGAAGGGACGCCTTAAGGCTTTCGATCTGCTCATCGGAAACGGAAATCGGCGGCAGATCCGGATCGGGAAAATACCGGTAATCATGGGCATTTTCCTTAGTACGCATGGGGAAGGTGGCATCCTTGTTCTCATCCCATCTTCTGGTCTCCTGAACCACCTGGCCTCCCTCCTCCAGAATTTCGATCTGTCGCTTGGCCTCATAGGCAATGGCTCTTCCGATGGCCTTGAAGCTGTTCATATTTTTCAGCTCGCTTCGGATGCCCAGCTTATCAGAACCCACCGGTCTGACAGAGATATTTACATCCGCACGCATGGAGCCCTCCTGCATTTTACAGTCGGAAACCCCTAAATACTGGAGCGTCGCCTTCAGCTTCTCCAGATAGGCGATCACCTCCTCAGCGGAGCGGAAGTCGGGCTC
>CBCSVZ010000046.1:0-6665 GCA_965143695.1 uncultured Oscillospiraceae bacterium | reverse complement strand
AGGTTCCGGATTGCACTTACAGCAATACAATGACGGTTCTGATACAAATGTTGGCTTGCGCTGCGGTGACTGGGTTAACGATGCATACAATATGCAGAATGCATACACGGAACCCGGAACGATTCTTCCTGCCGGCAAATGGGCACATTTGGTAGGTACCTCTGATGGATTGACCAACAGATTCTATATAGACGGTCAGTTGGTTGCTTCTGTAAACAGAACACAATCTTTGTTGAAGGTCCCTGCGGGTAATACAGGGAATACAAAGCTTACAGTCGGTGAGTCTGTATTCGGTGGCATGTGGGGAGCTACACAGATGGAAGGTAAGATTGCATTTGCAAGAATTTATGCGAATGCAGTTGACGACGCAGAAGCAGCAGAGCTTTACTATACAGTAAATCCTGGTGCAAGGCCTGCCGATAAGAAAAATGTTTCTTTAATACTTGTTGCAAAGCCTTCTAAACTTTATTATGAGATTGGTGAAGATTTGGATTTAACCGGTCTGGTGACAGCAACTAAAATCGACGGCGTTAAGACTCCCATTGCGCTTGAGGACTGTACAGTTACAGGATTTGATTCCGGTAGCGTTGGTCTATGTAAATTAACAGTTAAGTATGAGACAGAAGATACTGTTTACAGTAATACTTTTTCTGTAAGAATTCTTGCTCACCCCGAAGGTATTACCGGAGTGGCATTAGTTACAAAACCGTCTAAGCTTATTTACACGGTTGGGGAGAAACTTGATACAACCGGATTGTCAATTATGGCTAAGTCTGCTGACGGAACCACAGAAATAATTTCGGAAGGCCTGGAGGTTACGGGGTATGATTCGGCTTATACCGACGGAGTCCAGAGACTGACGGTTTCCTATCAGGGAGCTACCACAAGCTTTTCTGTAAAAGTGGTTGCGGCTTAACGGTATTTATTGTTAATAAAGTCGCTTTGCCTGTTTGATGGGCAAAGCGACTTTATATACATTACATATGTGTATAGGGAGGCATATTATAATGATTAAAAAAGTAGCTGCCTTTGCTCTTGCGTTGGTTATGGTAGCAGCAATGTGGACGATACCGTCCAGTGCATCGACATTTAGTGATTCACTTTTCTTTAATGCGGATTTTAACACCGGAAAGTTAGATGATACGGTAGGAAGTGCCAAGGGCAAGGAATGGTACTTTGATAGCACCTTCGAAAATGAAGACGGAACGAAAGGAAGCGCAACAAGCTCTGAGACACCTGTAAGAGCCGAATTCAAGGATGCGGAGGATATCGGCCGTAAGGTATTGAGCTTTCACAAGGAATCTGCGGTTTTTTATACAGATTTTGATTATACCAAGATTATAGCGAATTTTACCCTGGTGGCATATGTCAAATTGCCGAAACAGGATCCTGTAGCAGGATGGGGATATATCGCCGGTTCTTACTGGAATGCAAATCCTGACGCCGGTATAGGAATTACATACGGAATGCACAGTATAGCCGGTGTAGGTGCGAACCGAAAGTTTAATGTAATCCAGGGGGATACGGCGAAATCCTATACGACTTTTACCGGTTCCCGCGCTTCCGGTGAGTGGATGCAGCTTGTGTATACCCATGACGGCGTGAATGAATGCTATTACGAGAACGGTGTACTGGTGGGAAGTCAGCCGGTCCAGCAGGAAAATATTCCGTCTGTAACAGATAAGCCCACACAGGCCTTCCGTATCGGCGGATACAATATGGTTTCTCAGTTCTGTACGGAAATGGAGTGTGCTTATGTAAGAGTATACAGTGCTGCCGCAAGTGAAAGTGATGTTAAGGCCTTATATGAGGCACGCAATCAGGACGCTCCTGTGCCTTCCGGTGATTCGGAAAAGCCTACAGAGAATCCTTCAAACGGAAATGATAATAAGCCTACTGAGAAGCCCGCGGACAACAATTCTTCGGGCAAGACCGATAACGCTTCCACATTTGACGCAGGCCTTATTTCATTGGCTGCCGTTGCGCTTTCCTCTGCAGTTATTGTGAAAAAGAGAAAGCACTGATTGAAAGACAGTTTGCACTGATAAAAGCGGCCTGTTTCACGGGCCGCTTTTGTTACTCCAAAATTATTCGGGGAAAATATTTCCCTTGGGCTTGACTAAGAAAAAATTTATGGTACAATAAAAAAGCTCGGCTATGGAGAAGTACCCAAGTAGGCCGAAGGGGATGGTTTGCTAAACCATTAGGTCGGGTAACCGGCGCCGGGGTTCGAATCCCCGCTTCTCCGCCAAACCAAAATGACTCATCCGAAAGGATGGGTCATTTTTGATTTCATGAGAATAGAAGGGATTCGAACCCGCTTCAGGGTACGGCGGTACAAAAGCGAATCCGAGACAGTGCTGCACATAGAGGCGTAGGCATATTGCTTTCTTTTTCTATACGGTTGTTCTGTAAATCAGGCACAAGTAGCCTTTTATTTTTTCGATTTATTGTGCTGTAGGGGACAATGTTTTCAGAAAAAGGATATCTTCCTGTGCTATATAGCACAGCACCGATGTAATATTGTAATAAAATTGTGCCAGATAGAACAAGTTTGCAATATTCCGTAAATGCACTTGTGCCGGGAATTTTGTCGGTGCTTATTTTCTCAAAGCCGAGCGCTTAGAAGATAGATTGTAATACTCCCTTTAATATGCTAAACTATGTTTTGAATTTAATTTTACATTGGATGGTGAATCAAAATGGGAAAAATACATCTTGCAACATTTAATGAAGGAAACTATGCCGAGTACAGGATACCCGGCATTGTCTGTACCGATAAAAATACACTGTTGGCCTACTGCGAAGGGCGCAGCGGCGGTACCGACTGGGGAAAGATCGAGATCATCCTCTGGAGAAGCGAGGCTCCTGCACCGGGACAGACAGAGCGGCAATGGAGCGACTATACCGTACTGGTACCCAGTGTCAACGAGCAGACCGTCAATAACGCCAATATGATTGTCGATAAAGACATCATACATTTTATCTACCATACAGACTACAGAAAAGTATTTTACAAAAAGAGCACAGATGACGGCATAACCTGGTCAGAGCCTAAAGACATTACATATGCCTTCGACCGATTTCAGGAGCAGAAGCACTGGGTCATCAATGCGTCCGGTCCCAGCCACGGCATTGCCATGAAGTCAGGCAGACTGGCGCTGCCCGTCTGGATCGGAGGTAATGATGATGACCCGCAGGCCCATTGGCCCTCCTGTACCGGCGTTATATACAGTGATGACCGGGGTGAGACCTGGCAGATAGGCGCCTTGATTCAGCATGCGGCCATTCCCAATTCCAGCGAAGCGGTGCTGGCAGAGCTTTCCGACGGAAGTCTGATGATCAATACCAGAAACGACAACGAGCAGGGGGTGCGCGCCGTAGCGATCAGTCAGGACGGGGGCGTGACCTTCCAAGAGCCCTATTTTGACAAGCAGCTTCCGGATCCCCAGTGCTCCGCAGGGATGACCCAGTCCGGCGGTAAGATCTATTTTACCAACTGCGACAATTTCCCTATGGAGGGAGATTCCAGAATCAATCTTACCCTGAAGGTCAGCGAGGACGACGGAAAGACCTGGACCCCCCTCGCAAAAATTGAAGACAGAGCCGGTTATTCCGACGTATGTGTGGATAAAGACGGCCGCATCTACTGCTTTTATGAGTGCGAACGGCCGGAGGTACACAACGGTTCCTTCCCCCAGCTGCACCTTACTGTATTTGACATGGAAAATCCCGTCCAATAAGATTGACAAGTAATTCACAAAGGTATATACTCTACTGCGTGCGATATTCAGTAAGAAAGGAAAGAGTCATGGTTTATAGTTATTATCCCGGATGTACATTAAAAACAAAGGCAAAAGAGCTTGATACATATGGCAGAAAAGCTGCCGAGGCCCTGGGTATAACGCTGGAAGAGCTGCCGGACTGGCAGTGCTGCGGCGCCGTATATCCTCTGGCGTCAGATGAAATTGCCACCAAGCTTTCAGCGGTAAGAGCTTTGGCCGGCGCCAAAGAAAAAGGACAGCCGTTGGTGACCCTGTGTTCTGCCTGTCATCACGTCATCAAACGTGTGAACAACGACATGCGGACCAAGCAGGATATCATAGTAAGAGTAAACAATTATTTACAGTTGGAGGAAGCCTACAACGGAGAGACAGAAGTGATACACTATCTGGAAATGCTCCGGGACAAAGTAGGCTTTGACCAGTTAAAGGCCAAGGTGGTCAATCCCCTGAAGGGCAGAAAAATTGCCGCCTATTACGGCTGTATGCTGCTGCGTCCCAGCAAGGAAATGCAGTTCGACGATCCGGAGAATCCCACGATATTGGAGGACTTCATCCGGGCGATCGGCGCGGAGCCGGTGCTATACCCCTTCCGCAACGAATGCTGCGGCGGCTACATGACCATGAACGATAAAGATCTGGCCTGTAAAATGGCCACAAAGGTAATCGATTCCGCCAAATTAAAGGGTGCGGATGAAATCATCACAGCCTGTCCCCTGTGCCTCTATAATCTGAAAGAGAACAGCAGAGATAAGCTGCCCATATACTATTTTACCGAGCTTCTGGCTGAGGCTCTCGGTGTAAAGTGAGAGAGGGGGTCACAACAGAATGCACAGCACAGAACAAGAAATGGCCGAGGAGGTCATCAGAATCAGCGGAATCAATCCCAGACAGTGCATGAAATGCGGAAAATGCTCGGCAACATGTCCTGCCTTTGAGGAAATGGATATTCATCCTCATGAATTTGTATCCTATATTGTAGACGAACGGATCAATAAGCTTTTGGAGTCTAAGTCCCTCTGGAGATGCCTTTCCTGCTTCGCCTGCGTAGAGAGATGCCCCAGAAGCGTGGAGCCTGCCAAATTGATAGAAGCAGTAAGAGTTTCCGTAATCAGACAGAAGGGCGCAAACTTCCTTTCCCCGGACGAGATTCCGGGCAAGCTGGATCCGGAACTGCCGCAGCAGGCCATTGCCAGCGCCTTCAGAAAGTACAGCAAGTAAAGGAGTGTTCATTTTGCAGAGAATAGGAGTTTTTGTTTGTTGGTGCGGAAGCAACATAGCTGCAACAGTGGATGTAGCAAAGGTCGCTGAAGCCGTAAAGAATGAACCCGGCGTAGTTTTTGCGCAGGATTATCAGTATATGTGTTCTGAGGCGGGGCAGAGCCTGATCAAAAATGCCATTAAAGAGCATGGTCTGACAGGAATCGTGGTCTGTTCCTGTTCCCCCCGTATGCACGAGGCCACCTTCAGAAAGACAGCTCAGGCTGCCGGTCTGAATCCCTATATGGTTGAAATCGCCAATATCCGTGAGCACTGCTCCTGGATCCACAAGGACCGGGACGAGGCCACCGAAAAGGCGATTATACTGGCCAAGGCAGCTATTGCCAAGGTCAGCCTGAACGCCCCCCTGCAGCCGGGAGAAAGCGCCGTTACCAAGCGGGCTCTCATTATCGGCGGCGGCATCGCGGGTCTGCAGTCTGCCATTGATATTGCGGACGCGGGCTATAAGGTAGACATTGTGGAGAAGTCTCCTACCATTGGCGGTAAAATGGCCCAGTTGGATAAGACGTTCCCGACTCTGGACTGTGCGGCCTGTATTTTAACTCCTAAAATGGTAGAGGCGGCGCAGCATGAGAATATTACCCTCTATACCTACAGCGAGGTAGAAGAGGTCAAGGGCTTTGTAGGGAATTTTACCGTTAAGATCAGGAAGAAGGCCCGGTTCGTAGACGAGGACAAGTGTACCGGCTGTGCAGTCTGTACAGAAAAATGTCCCTCCCGGAAGGCCAAAAATGAATTTAACTGCGGCCTGAACACCAGAGGGGCCGTATATATCCCCTTTGCCCAGGCAGTGCCCAATGTAGCGGTAATCGACAGTGCCAGCTGCCTGCATTTTAAGACAGGAAAATGCGGTATTTGCGAGAAGAACTGCTCTGCGGGAGCCATCAAGTTCGATCAGCAGGATGAAATAATAGAAGAAAAATACGGCGCCATCGTAGTGGCCACCGGTTATCAGATTTCCGATGTGACCAAATACGACGAGTTCCAGTACACCAAGCATCCGGATGTAGTCACCTCCCTGGAGCTGGAGCGTCTGATGAACGCCGCCGGCCCCACAAAAGGCACCCTCTTGAGGCCCTCTAACATGGAGCATCCCCACGACATCGTATTTATACAGTGCGTAGGCTCCAGAGACAACACCTGCAGAGGTAAGACCTACTGCTCCAAGATCTGCTGCATGTACACCGCTAAGCACGCCATGCTGATCCGGGAAAAATATCCGGATGTGAATGTGCATGTATTTTACATTGATGTGCGTACTCCCGGTAAGAACTTTGACGAGTTCTACAGAAGGGCGGTGGAGCAGTACCGTGTAGATTACATAAAGGGTATGGTAGGTAAAGTATATGAAAATGACAAAGGCGGTCTCACCGTTCAGGCTGTGAACCTGATTTCCAACGAGCGGGTAATGATCGACACCGACATGGTAGTTCTGGCGGCGGCCATAGAGCCCAGCGACGGTGTGAAGAACATCGCTACCATGCTGACCGCAAGCATTGATACCAACAACTTCCTGACGGAAGCCCATCCCAAGCTGCGTCCTGTGGAGAGCCCTACGGCGGGAGTATTCCTTTCCGGCGGATGTCAGGGTCCCAAGGATAT
>CBCSVZ010000045.1:0-6703 GCA_965143695.1 uncultured Oscillospiraceae bacterium | reverse complement strand
GAGAGCTGGACGAACTGAAAGGGCAGTTTGCCATCGGCCATGTGCGGTACGCTACCACCGGAGGAACCGGTGTTCTGAACGCACAGCCGCTGATGACCTGGTATGTGAAGGGTCAGATGGCTATGGCCCATAACGGCAACCTTTCCAATGCAAAACAGCTGAAAGAGGAGCTACAGCAGTCAGGTGCCATTTTCCAGACGACCACCGACACAGAGCTTATGATGCACCTGGTGGCCAGAGAGCGGCTGAAGACCGGACGGGTGGAGCTTGCCCTTGCACAGATGATGAAATATGTAGAGGGCTCCTATTCTCTTGTTATGATGAGTCCCCAGAAGCTGATGGCCTGCCGGGATCCCCAGGGAATGCGTCCTCTTTGTATCGGTAAAATGGCGGATAACACCTATGTGGTTGCCTCGGAGTCCTGTGCGCTGGACACCATCAGAGCGGAATTTGTAAGAGATGTAGAGCCGGGAGAGGTTATCGTTATAGATAAAAACGGCCTGCGCTCTATTCGGGATAACTGTCAGGGGCATTCCCGCATGTGTATTTTTGAATATATCTATTTTGCCCGCTCCGATTCTATTATAGAGGGACAGAGCGTCCACGAGGCCAGAAAAAATCTGGGTAAGATACTGGCCCAGACCGATCCGGTAGAGGCGGACATGGTTATCGGCGTGCCGGACTCGGGAATCGACGCAGCCATCGGCTATGCCATGGAATCCGGAATTCCCTACGGCAAAGGGCTTGTTATTAACCGCTATGTGGGCCGTACCTTTATCCAGCCTACCCAGGCGGAGCGGAAGCAGGCGGTACGCCTGAAAATCAATGCCCTGAAGCAGACGGTAGAGGGAAAACGTATTATTATGGTAGACGACTCCATTGTACGGGGTACTACCAGCGCCAAGCTGGTAGATATGCTGCGGGAGGCAGGCGCCACAGAGGTGCATATGCGCATCAGCAGCCCTCCTTTTACCTGGCCCTGTTATTTCGGAACCGATATCCCGGACAAAGACCAGCTGTTGGCCTGCAAGTACAGCGTAGAGGAGATCCGTAAAATGATCGGCGCGGACTCTCTGGTATTTTTACCGGCAGAGAGGCTGAAGGAAACCATCCCCAACGCCAAATGCGGCTTCTGCGACGGCTGTTTCACCGGAAACTACCCCTATGAGATACACTAAAATAAGGAATGAGGATCACAATGAAAGACACATATGAAAGCCCTTTAAATTCCAGATACGCCAGCAAGGAGATGCAGGCGCTGTTTTCTCCGGACAAGAAATTCCGCACATGGCGGAAGCTGTGGATCGCTCTGGCAGAAAGCGAACAGGAACTGGGACTTCCCATAACAGACGAACAGATTGCGGAATTGAAGGCCCATGCCGAGGATATTAACTATGAGGTTGCCGAAGCCCGGGAGGCGGAGGTACGCCACGATGTAATGTCCCATGTATATGCTTACGGACAGCAGTGCCCCAAGGCAAAGCCTATTATCCATCTGGGCGCTACCTCCTGCTATGTGGGAGATAATACAGATGTGATCATTATGCACGAGGCCCTGGAGCTGGTGAAGAAGAAGCTGGTAAACCTTATGGCTGTACTCTGCGATTTCGCGATGGAGTATAAGGACATGCCCACCATGGGCTATACCCATTTCCAGCCGGCACAGCTGACCACTGTGGGAAAGAGAGCTACGCTCTGGCTTCAGGATCTGCTGATGGATTTAGAGGCGGTAGAGGAGCAGCTGGCGAAAAAGAAGCTGCTGGGCTCCAAAGGTACCACCGGCACACAGGCCAGTTTCCTGGAGCTCTTTTCGGGAGATCACGAAAAGTGTAAGGCACTGGATCAAAAAATTGCGGAGAAGATGGGATATCCCAGATGCTTTGCTGTCTCCGGACAGACGTATCCCAGGAAGCTGGACAGCCAGATTTTAAATGTGCTGTCGGGAATTGCCCAGTCTGCTCATAAATTCAGCAACGATATCCGTCTGCTGCAGAACCTGAAGGAGATCGAAGAGCCCTTTGAAAAAGGACAGATCGGCTCCTC
The DNA here is from genome assembly GCA_965143695.1 of uncultured Oscillospiraceae bacterium. GTDB lineage: Bacteria > Bacillota > Clostridia > UBA1212 > SIG427 > CABQMV01. Next base: position 4,660 of record CBCSVZ010000045.1, on the reverse strand, counting down.
CGCCATGGCCTATAAGCGGAACCCCATGCGCTCGGAGCGGATCGCTTCTCTGTCGCGCTATGTGATCTCCGTGGCTACAAGTCCGATGATGACAGCTTCCGAGCAGTGGTTTGAAAGAACCCTGGACGACTCTGCCAACAAGAGAATCTGTGTACCGGAGGCATTTCTGGCGGTAGATGCGATTTTAAATATTTATCTGAATGTAGCCCAAGGGCTGGTAGTTTATCCCAAGGTGATTGAAGCCCATATCCAAAAAGAGTTGCCTTTTATGGCTACAGAGAATATACTTATGGATGCGGTTCTCAGAGGCGGGGACCGGCAGGAACTCCATGAAAAAATAAGAGTACACTCTATGGAAGCGGGGAAGCAGGTCAAGGTATACGGCCTGGAGAACGACCTGATTGACAGGATCGTGGCAGACCCGGCTTTCGGACTTACAAAAGAAGCGGCGGACCGGATACTGGACGCCAGAAAGTACACCGGACGGGCTCCCCGGCAGACCGAAGCGTTTGTGGGAGAGGTAAGAGACATTTTACAGAAATATCAGGACCTGATGGGTGTCAATGTTGAACTGAAGGTTTAGTACAAATATTTTACAAGTAAGGAGAGTATTTATTATGGTACAGGCAATCGTAGGGGCTAACTGGGGCGACGAAGGAAAAGGTAAGATTACCGATATGTACGCGGCGCAGGCAGATGTGGTTATCCGCTTCCAGGGCGGCGCCAACGCAGGACATACGATTATTAACGACAAGGGCAAATTTGCATTGCATCAGCTCCCTTCCGGCGTTTGTTATCCGCATGTAACAAATATTATCGGAAACGGTGTGGCTCTGGATGTACCCAAGTTTATTGCTGAGTTGAAGGAACTGAAGAGCAAGGGAGTAGAGCCTAAAATACTGATTTCGGAAAGAACACAGATCACAATGCCTTATCATGTGCTGTTCGACCAGTATGAGGAAGAACGGCTGAAGGGAAAGCAGTTCGGTTCTACGAAGTCGGGTATTGCTCCTTTCTACTCTGACAAATATGCCAAGAACGGCATCCCCGTATGTGAGCTCTTCTATCCGGAGCGGCTGAGAGAGCGGCTGGAATCCGTGCTGGAGGTCAAGAACATCATTCTGGAGAACCTTTATCATAAACCCACTTTAAATGTGGATGAAATATTCAATACCCTGATGGAATACAAAGAAGCCATTGCGCCTTATGTGTGCAATACCTTTGACTATGTGTATGAGGCTGTCAAGGCCGGAAAGAAGATCTTGCTGGAGGGCCAGCTGGGCTCCTTAAAGGATCCGGACTTCGGAATTTATCCTTTTACCACTTCTTCTCATACCGTGGCAGGCTTCGGCGCTATCGGTGCGGGGATTGCTCCCTACAACATTGAGAAGATCACTACCGTTGTGAAGGCTTATTCCAGTGCGGTAGGCGCAGGCCCCTTTGTCAGTGAAATTTTCGGAGATGAGGCTACTGAGCTTCGGAACCGGGGCGGAGATGCCGGGGAATACGGCGCTACTACCGGCCGTCCCAGACGTATGGGCTGGTTCGACTGTGTGGCTTCCCGCTACGGCTGCCGGGTACAGGGTGCTACCGAGGTGGCGCTTACGGTTCTGGACGCTTTGGGCTATCTGGACGAGATCAAGGTCTGCACTGCTTACGAGATCGACGGCAAGATCGTAAAATCCTTCCCTGTGAATGCGGAGCTGGAGAAAGCAAAGCCGGTTCTGGAAACCCTGCCCGGCTGGAAATGCGATATCCGCGGCATTAAAAAGTATGAGGATCTGCCGGAGAACTGCCGGAAGTACATTGAATTTATTGAAAAGGAAATTGATGTGCCCATCAAGGTAGTTACCAACGGCCCCAAGAGAGAAGAATTTATTCTGCGATGATTTGTATTATTGATTACGGTGCCGGCAATTTAAAGAGTGTCAGCAACGCCTTGGATTATATCGGTGCGGAAAATATCATATCGGCGGACAGAGACCGGATTCTGGCCGCCGATAAAATTATTTTACCGGGTGTAGGAGCCTTTGGAGATGCTATGGCTTCGCTGAAAAAGTGCGGCCTTGTGAACACTGTGTATGACGCCGTGGAATCCGGTAAACCCTTTATGGGAATCTGTCTGGGAATGCAGATGCTTTTCGAGGACAGCCAGGAGAGCCCGGGGGTTCCGGGATTGGGAATCTTCAAGGGACATATTCTGCGTTTTCCCTCAGACATGGGACTGAAAGTGCCGCAGATCGGCTGGAATGACTTAAAATGTCTTCAGCCTGATTCTGTCTATGGCTGTGCGGACGGCAAATTTGTATACTTTGTACACTCTTACTATTTAAAGGCCGATGACCCCGCTGTGGTGGCGGCGACCGCCAATTACGGCATGGAATTTCACGCGGCTGTGGCGAAAGGCAATGTCTGTGCCAGCCAGTTTCATCCGGAGAAGAGCGGACAGGCAGGGCTGGAGATCCTGCGAAATTGGGCAGGTTGATTTTACCGGGCAATTCTGCTATACTTTCCGTGTTATCAATCAAATACCGCTTGAAAGCTATGAAGGAAAGAAGTAAGCCGGTTTTTGTTTTCCAGAGAGCGTCCGGTGGGTGGAAGGACGCGGACAGGGCTGTGCCGAATACATTCCGGAGCTGCTTTCCTGAACTGCCGTTCGGCATACTAGGGAAAGACGGGTGCGCCCGATAACGCGTAGGGTGTGTGTCTGCACATTCTGAGGGATATTCTGTGAGGAATGTCCGAACCAGAGGTGGTACCGCGAGCTTTGCATCGTCCTCTGTCCTTGTATAAGGGCAGAGGATTTTTTATATGCTATATTTATCAGAAAGGAAGGGGTAAAATGGGACTTTACGAGGACCTGAGGGCCAGAGGTCTGATCGCACAGGTGACCGATGAGGCCGAAATCAGAGAGCTTATAAACGGCGGAGGCGCCAGATTCTATATTGGATTTGACCCTACGGCCGATTCGCTCCATGTAGGTCACTTTATGGCGCTGTGCCTGATGAAGAGACTCCAGATGGCGGGCAACAAACCGGTGGTACTGCTGGGAGGAGGAACCGGCTACATCGGCGACCCTTCGGGACGTACCGACATGCGTGCCATGCTGACGCCGGAAACCATTCAACACAACTGCCGGTGCTTTCAAAAGCAGATGGAGCGTTTTATAGAATTCGGCGAAGACAAGGCGATCCTGGTCAATAACGCAGACTGGCTTTTGAATTTAAAGTATGTGGATCTGCTCCGGGATGTAGGCGCTTGCTTCTCTGTAAACAATATGCTGCGGGCCGAGTGCTACAAGCAGCGTATGGAGAAGGGACTGAGCTTCCTGGAATTCAATTACATGATCATGCAGTCCTATGACTTCTGGTACCTGAACGAGCACTACGGCTGCAACATGCAGTTCGGAGGAGATGACCAGTGGAGCAACATGCTTTTCGGTACGGATCTGATCAGAAAGAAGACGGGAAAAGACGCCTACGCCATGACCATTACGCTGCTCTTGAACAGCGAAGGAAAGAAGATGGGCAAGACAGCCAAAGGAGCCGTATGGCTGGATCCCAACAAGACAACGCCCTTTGAATTTTACCAGTACTGGCGCAATGTTGACGACGCGGATGTGATGAAGTGCCTGAAGATGCTCACCTTCCTGCCTCTGGAGGAAATTGATGAGATGGAGCAGTGGGAGGACAGCCGGATCAACGAGAAAAAGGAGATCCTGGCCCACAACCTTACAGAGCTGGTACACGGCAGAGAAGAGGCAGACAAGGCAAGGCAGGTAGCCCGGTCTCTGTTTACGGGAGAGGGAAATGACGAAAATATGCCTTCCACCGAAATTGCAGCTTCTGATGTCCCTGCAGACGGCATGGGCCTCATTGATTTAATGATGATGTGCAAGCTGACCCCCAGCAAGGGAGAGGCAAGACGTCTGATCCAGCAGGGCGGTGTCTCTCTGGACGGGGTAAAGGTTGACAGTATTGACAGAAAGGTTTCTTTAGACGAGCTGAAGAACGGCGTTAAAATCAAAAAAGGTAAAAAGGTGTTCCACAAGGCGGTGCTGAAATAAAAAAACACCGGACAGGGGTCAGACCCCCGGTCGGTGGTGATGGGCTTGTATCGAAATGGGAAATTTTTGCCGAGATAGATACAATGTTGTATCTATGCAATTCAAAAAAAGAAAAACAGATACAAAAGCGACGGCCTTTTGTATCTGTTTTTTTATAATATGTAGACAATGGATACAACTTTGTATCTGTTAATTGAAGAAATCAGGATTTAGATACAAAAGTTTTTCAGTCCTCAATAAAATGCTTCATCAGTTCATGTCCTTTGGCGATGTAGATGCCGCTATCCTTTGCGCAGCGTTCCGTATAGCGCAGGCCCTTTCTTCCTGTGTCCTTTCTGCTGTCGTAAATCAGGTAGGGCACCGCATCATGGGTGTGGGTTCTCAGAGAAAGGGGCGTGGGATGGTCGGGCATAATCAGCATTTTAAAATCGTCTGTTTCTCCCAGAGCCTGGCAGAGTGGCCCTACCACCTGCACATCAATGAGCTCTATAGATCGCACCTTGTTTTGGATTTCATGACGGTGGCCGCACTCATCCGGGGCCTCCATGTGCAGATATACAAAATCGCCGCCGTTTTTCAGGAAGTCTACCGAGG
>CBCSVZ010000044.1:0-6705 GCA_965143695.1 uncultured Oscillospiraceae bacterium | reverse complement strand
CCATGCCGCGCCATGGGGTCTGACCCCTGTCCGTTCTCCCCCCTCCCTGTCCGGCTATCTTCACACACTAACTGATAATAGGCTGAAGCTGCCTGCTTTCCAAAGCGCACTCTATGGCCGGGGCCAGCAAATCAAAATGGGCTACCAGGGAAAGCGGTTTATTAATGGGATCGTCCTGATGAAAGGGCACAAAATAAATATTTTTAGTGACCAGCAGCTGTCCTATATTTTTGGCACTGGCGCCTAACCCGTCATTCGTAGACACCGCCAACACAACAGGCCTGTTATTACGAAGATGCGCCTTGCAGGCCATCAAAACAGCCGTGTCAGTAATCCCTGCGGCCATTTTACCCAGCGTATTCCCCGTACAGGGAACTACACAAACCACATCCAGCAGCTTCCGGGGTCCAATAGGCTCGGCCTCAACAATAGAGCCTATGACCTGATGGCCTGTGATACGGGAAAGCTCCGAGGCCATGACCCCCTTTTCCAAAAAGCGGGTTCCGTTTTCCTGAACCGTGCCGGATAAAATCGGATATACATCCGCGCCCTTCTTTACTAGGTCCTCCGCCGCGGAAAGCGCCGCTGCATGCGTACAAAAAGAACCCGTTACCGCAAAACCGATTTTAACATCAATTAACATTTTGTGCCGCCTCCCCCGCTAACTCTTTCAGAATATTGAAAATAACCTTTGCCATGTTCTCTGCGGAGGTCTCCGGTGCCACCTTGCCCGGCAGAGACAGGGCCTGCACGGTTTTGATGCCGCATTCCTTCGCAAAGCCGAAGTCCACGCCGCCGGGACTGGAAGCCAGATCCACGATCAAAGCGTCCGATGACACCGATTGCAGCACATTTTCATCGATCACCAATGCGGGCACAGTGTTGTATATGACGGTAAAATGTCCCGCTTCCGCCGCAAGCCTGTCAAAGGCGATCGCTCTGTAGCCGAAGCTCTCCGCCAGTGCAATGTCACGGCTCTTTCTTACGCACACGGTAACCTCTGCGCCCAAGGCCTGCAGCCGTTTTGCCAGTGCCGAACCCACCTTGCCCAAACCCAGCACCAGAATTTTACACCGGTGAACCGTAACGGGAATTTCCTCCATTGCAATCTGTATGGCTCCTTCCGCAGTGGGTATGGCGTTCAGGATGGCCATGTCCTCCCGCTGTAGGATATCCACTACGCGGATTCCCCTGGCCGCCGCGTTAAAAATAAACTGGGGCGGGATTTTACCGGCCATAATCACTTTTCCTTTGGGCACCGTCTGTAAAATTTCTTCAATCTCTATGTCACTGGTGTGCAAAGGTGCGTTCAGTTTGCTTCCTTCTACGGTAAAAGGCATGGGTCCAATAATGAAATCGCCCATAGTAACCGCCTCTCCCAGCTCCGAACACCGGTTGAAATGGGTGCCGATACTGCTGTGTGAGATGCCGTAGGTATAGACGGTGCAGCCCTCTGCCGCCAAGATAGAAGCCAATTTTACATTTCTCAGGTCTCCCCCTACCAGGGCAAATTTCAAACCCATAATAAAAATGCTCCATACACAATATTTCACTACATACTATGCACGGAGCATTTTATTCGGTTACTGTTTAACGGTATCCTTCGTCTTTTTTAGATGGATTTTGTTAGATGCCTTTGGCATTGGCCAGCAGGTACTTCTCGGCTTCTCCGTTCCAAAGTCCGTTGTGTCTGTCGCAGATATCTGCCAGCTCTTTAAACAGAGGATCGGACTCACCCTTTGCTCTGAAATCGGCAATTGCAGTCAGCGGCAGGTCAATGTTGGTGTATACCAGCTTCTTTCCGCCGGGGATAGAGGGCAGGTTCATCACGGTGTCAATGGTGCAGTTCAGGCCGCCGATATGTGTGATCATAGAAGAAGGATTAATGGAGCCGTCGCTCATCATTTTCAGAGACTCCAGCATATCAGCCGTGTTTCCGCCGCTGGTTCCTACCACATGGGTAGAGGAATAGTGAACATTATAGAAGTTCATGGTCGCGGAAAAATCTTCTTTGGAGGGGCCTGCAAAGAAGTTCAGGCATCCTTCTCTGCCTAAGATTCTGTCACCCATCTCCACAACAGGCTTTACAGGAGCAAATACCATCACATCGTCATAGCCTTTTCCCCCTGTAAGCTCCATCATATACTGATCGGGATTCTCAATAGCTCCGGTATTTACATAAACAAGCTTTACACCGTTTTTGGCAGCTTCTTCCACTGTATAAATGGAAGCGGCTCTCTTGAGTCTTGCATCGTCAATATCCGTAACAACCAGAAGTCCCGGCTTTCTGTCACAGTGGATCGCATAGTCGATGGCGCCGATACCCATGGGGCCTACGCCTGCCAGAATCGCCATATTGCCGCCTTCCTTGATTCCCATGGAATGTTCATAGCTTCCGGCAGTAGTATGGTACATTGCATGGTAGGTTCCTACGATGCAGGACATGGGCTCTGCAATGCTTCCGTAGAAATAGGTATCATTGTTGTATTCCAGCAGGCAATCCTGCTCCATTACCTCGTTGGGTAAAATGCCGTATGTAGAACTGCCGCCGATATACTGATAAGAATATCCCGGGGCATCCAATCTGCCTTTATAGTTGAGGGCCGGCTGAATGGAAAACTTCTGTCCCGGTTTGAATTTACTCTGCCACTTGGAGCCAACTTCTACGATCTCTCCGCAGAACTCATGTCCGACGATAACAGGATGTTCCGCTACATCGTTCGGTACGCGCTTGTGGTCGGCTCCCTGCATGGTCGCCTTGTATGTAGACATACAAATACTGTCGGATATAATATGAACCAGTATCTCGTCATCTTTGATCGCCGGAAGCTCAAATTCTTCTAATCTGAGATCCTGTTTGCCGTATAGTCTGATCGCTTTTGTTTTCATTCTGTATCATGCCCTTTCAAAATTAAATATAAGTATATGTACAAACTATGGTATAGTATATCATTTTACCCGGAAACAAGCAAATATTAATAGTCAAACACAGAGAGGATAAAATTATCCACCATGCCTTTATAATCGTTATAATATGCCTCAAACAAATCGGATCTGGCTTCGTAGTTGACCATATAGTAGGACATAGACCGGGAACACACGGACATTTCGCCCTGTATCAGTTCTCCGCTCCGGTTGGTATATCGGTAGGTATATACTTTATAATCGCAATTCTTGCCGCTGTAGGAAGAGGCTTCCGACAGCTCATGCTGTTCGGGCAAGATTTTACCCTTCATGAGCTCCACGGCTTTCTCCGCGGCTTCATCCAGACTGTACGGTGCAGGCGTCGGTGTGGGCGCAGGCGTCTCCTCCTCTGTGGGCACAGGGGTCTCCCCCTCTTTCAGCTCCGGCGTTGCGGGCCACGCAAAATCAGGGGCCGCATGATAGTACACCGAAACCAGCACATCCTCCGTCTGTATTTTCATGGGCTCCGGTGTGACCGGCGGCTGTGTCGCCCCTTCCGCCAATTCTATTTTGACCTCTTCTGTGGTAAAAGGATACAGCTGAAAAATAAGTCCTGTGTCCTTATCCATGTAAAATCCGTTGTCCCCTGTGGTCACATCCCAGTTATCGGGATATTTTACCCTGCAAAAATATCTGGAAGCACTGTACAGGTGGTCAGCAAGCTTTTCATTTGTACCTATATCCGCGCCGCCCTTAGCCCAAAGCATAAATATGAGCAAAAACAAAGCTGCAATAAAAAGAATTACAGATATAACAATATATTTGATTCTGGACGCTTTAATGGGGCGCCGTTCTCTCGGCTGCGTCCGTTTTGTTGCAGGCTTGTTGAGTTTGCTGCCTAAATTGTCTCCCAGGGCCATTGGCTCCCTCCGATCTGTAAAATACTGTATTTTACTACAAGGATTATACCACCGGGGTAACCACAATGCAAACCGGACGGGGGTCAGACCCCCTGGCGGTAACCAATACTGTGCATTTATGAAAATCATGATATAATAGCCTGGCATAAGGAGTGTGATTTTACTGTGAAAACAATTGCTGTAACTATGGGAGACCCCTGCGGCATCGGACCCGAAATTGTCCTGAAAGCCGCTGCGGATTCTGAAATATTCGGCCTGTGCAGGCTGCTTATTGTAGGAAATCGCAGGATTTTACAACGCACGGCGAAACAGCTGAAAATACAATTTGACAATTCCTTTTGGGAGGAAAATGTATGCCATGTGGAGGGAGAAGACATTTTACCGGAAGAAATGGGAACCGTGTGCGCAAAGGCGGGGCAAATGGCTTTTGACTGCATAAAAGTCGCTACAGAGCTGGCAACCAGAGCAGATATCCATGCCGTAGCGACCGCTCCCATAAACAAGGAGGCACTGCGGGCAGCAGGCGTACCCTACATCGGCCACACAGAAATTTTCGGCGCACTGACCGGCGTGGCAGATCCGCTGACCATGTTTGAAACGCTGGGGTTACGGGTATTCTTTCTGAGCCGTCATGTTTCTCTGAGAAAGGCCTGCGACATGGTTACCAAGCCCCGGCTGCTGGATTACATCCACAGGTGCACGGAAGCGCTCCGGGGGATCAATGTTTGTGAGGGAAAAATGGCGGTGGCCGGTCTCAACCCCCATTCGGGCGAGCACGGCCTATTCGGCAACGAAGAAGACGCAATCTATCAGGCCGTGGCGGAAGCCAAGTGTCAGGGGTACAATGTAGAAGGTCCTGTAAGCGCCGACTCTGTTTTTCACCTGGCGAAAATCGGCCGTTACAATTCCGTGCTCTCTCTTTACCATGACCAGGGTCATATTGCCACTAAGACGCTCGACTTTGAGCGTACGATCGCCATTACTCACGGACTGCCGTTTTTGCGCACCTCTGTAGACCACGGTACTGCCTTTGACATTGCGGGCAAGGGTATTGCTTCGGCAGTAAGCATGAAGGAAGCCATCCGGCTGGCGGTAAAATACTAAAATAAAAGCAGAACTGTTGCTGCTGTCGCTGGGTCGCGACAGCAGCCGGCCGGACAGGGGTCAGACCCCATGGCGTAGCGGCATGGGGTCTGACCCCTGTCCGGTTACACCCACAAGCGATACACTGTAAAAGATACAAGGTAGGCACAAATAAGCTGCCATAAAATGCTGACGGCAGCCCACCGCCAGCCCCCGAACTCCTTTTTCATTGTTGCCACGGCTGCTACGCAGGGTACATACAACAAAACGAAGACTAAAAACGCATAGGCCGCAGCAGGAGAAGCAAACGCCCCTGCGATTCCGGTTCCATAAAACATGGAAAGGCAGGCTACAACCGATTCTTTGGCCGCAAGTCCGGCCAACAGCGCTACAGCAAGCTGCCATGTGCCAAAGCCTAAAGGTCTGAACGCAGGTGCAAGGAAGCCGCCCAATACTGCCAAGATACTTTCTTCCGGCGTGTTCGTCATTCGCAGGCTGCAGTCAAAATTTTGCAAAAACCATAAAATAATACTCATAACAAGAATCAAACCCGCTGCTTTTTTCAAAAAGTGACTGATTTTATCCCAAACATGCCTCAGGGTATCCCGAAATCCCGGCATACGGTAGGGTGGCAATTCCATAATAAACTGCGCATTCTGCCCCCGAAACAGCGTATTCTTAAAGGCCACCCCCGAAAGCACGCCCACAGCAATCCCCAGGAAATACAGGCTGAATACAATCAGCGTTCTGTGCTCTTTGAAGAGCGCCCCTGCCAGAAGACTGTAAATGGGCAGCTTTGCGGAACAGGACATAAAAGGGATCAGTAAAATTGTCATTCGCCGGTCTTTTGTATTCTCCATGGTGCGAGCCGCCATAATTGCAGGCACACTGCAGCCGAAACCCATGAGCATCGGTATAAATGCTTTGCCCGAAAGTCCAAACTTCCTCAGGGTTCTGTCCATAATAAACGCAATTCGTGCCATATACCCGGAATCCTCCAAGAAGGAAAGTAAAAAGAAGAGTATGGCAATCTGAGGCAGAAAAGACAGCACTCCCCCTACGCCGCCCAATACGCCGTCAATGAGCAGACTGCTTAACCACGGGGGCGCAGACGCCGTATTCAGCAAAAGTGCAATTTCCTTTGCCGCCCATCCGTTGAAAACAAACGCGATCCCGTCTTGCAGGAGGCTTCCCGGCATTCCAAAGGTTGCAAAAAAAATCAGAAACATGATTCCCGCAAAAATCGGCAACCCCCATATTCTGTGCGTAAGCACACTGTCCCATCTGTCGGAAGCGGACATTTTACCGGTAAAATGCTCTTTGTGTACACAGCTTCGCATCAACAGTTCTATATATGCGTATCTGCTGTCCGGGTCGTTGCTCCATTTGGGCACAGGCGGTAAAATAGGCTTTCTGTCAGCCTTTTCTATGGCCGCAACGAGCAAGGAAAGTCCTTTCCCCGTTTTACCCGATACGGGGATGACCGGAACACCTAATTGACCGGAAAGCTTTGTATAATCTATTTGTATGTTTTTCTTTTCCAGCTCATCTGTCATATTCAGGGCTAAAATAACAGGCAGTCTTTTTTCAAGCAGCTGCAGGGTAAGATACAAATTACGTTCTAAATTGGTACTGTCGGCAATATTGACGATTACACTGGCCCGGCACTGACGGATATAATCAGCTGCGACTTTTTCCTCCATGGTGTAAGGTGACAGAGAATATATTCCGGGAAGATCCGTAACAGGAATATATTCATTTTGAAATTTTATTTTTCCGTTTTTTCTTTCTACCGTAA
>CBCSVZ010000043.1:0-6710 GCA_965143695.1 uncultured Oscillospiraceae bacterium | reverse complement strand
TGGCCCATCGGTAGTACTGGGGTTCATCGGTGAAAAAGCCCGGGATCACATTCCCCAAAAGCGCGCCGAAGCGCTTTTTGTACGCTTCATGGGTAGCTTCAATAAATTTGGCCGTGACCTTGGCATCCATGGTGTCCACATAAGAATCGCACACATGTTTAAAAATACAGTAATATTCCCCCGCATCCGATACAGATGTACCGTCAGACACCCGGCGCATCTTCCCGCCGTCTCTTATATAAGTACACAGGGCCTCCGGATCCGGCTCCTTTTTGATCTCAAGCTTTAAAAACTCCGCATAGTTGGCAGGATCCGTTCTCATCGTAGAGCCAGGCCTCCATTCCCAGCTGCCGGGCCTCATCGGCACATTCTGCCACACACCGGAACCAGTCCTCTCCCATGTACTCCGTCTCAAGGCCGCTCCTTGCGTGCATGAAGAAGCCTTTCATTTTTATTTCATGCATTCTTCGGATCTGCCTGCGAAGCTCCTCGGGTTTCAGAGCGTCATTCCAGCTCCAAAAGGGAATGCTGCCGAAAGCGTCGGCGTTCCGTTCAATTTCTTCCGTAAATCTCTCTGCCATCATTGTATACCTGCCTTATTGCTTCAATTTCTGCCGGATCTGCTCAGTTCTTCAGTTCCACCAGGGAAACCGATCCCGTAGTATCCACCGTATGGGCTCCTTCTCCGTTTCTCAGTACAAGCCCCTCCCATGTCTGATAGAGCACATTGTCAAAGGTGCTGTCAAAGCATACCAGCACATCCACATCCGAGTCCAGTCTCTGCATACTGTCGTTTTCCACCAGATCAAGGGACATGTGGGCACCGTTATAAGTGCTTTGCAGCAAATAGTTATTATTGGTAATGCCGTACAGACGCACTGCGCCGGCAGCGACCTGTTCCGTAGCATTGTCGGACAGCACATAGTAATTGTTGTACAGGGCATCCGTATACACAATAAAGGCCTTGCCCGGATAGAGCTTCATGGAACTGACACCCGATGCCAGCTGGGTCTGTTCAAAATCGTCAAACACATTGATCCTGTACAGCTCCCCGCCGTCAAGGGAAAAGATCTTTCCTGTACTCTCACACCATATGAATTCGCTGCTTTCTCCGGCAGTGGTCACCTTTTGAGGGCTCCTGCCCTTTACGGACATCATCAGATCGATTTTACCTGCGGTATTGGAGGATACCGTGTAGAAAAGCCGGTCGCTTTCCCCGCTGTAATAAATGATGCTGAGCACACCGTCATCAATGGGTTTGAAACCGCTGCCCGTAAAATATTCCACGGCTCCGCCGTTCTGCTCTTCCCCGTATGTGTAACTGATTTCAACACCCTGATTAAATGTTGATATCCGGTTGAGGGCATCGAAAACCATGGACTGCTTTGTGCTTTCTATCAGGCTCGCTCCCGGGGCGTTGGCAATTTCCTTTCCCTTGGTATCCGTGATATACAGGCAGTCGTCCTTTTTATAGGTAAAATACCTGTCTTTGGGAGAGATCCGTGCTGTCTCCAGCCGGACCTGATCTGAAATTTTCCGGGACTTCCCCTCGTTATCCGAATAATACAAGTCCCCGGTACTGCCGTTCCGGTCGATGTCCGTAAAATACAGAAAACCGGAATCGCCTGTCATGACCAGCCGTTCTATACGGTCCACTGCTCCGCACTTCCCCAGAGCCGTACTCTTCTTATCTGTATAGTCATACAGATTCAGCTCTCCGGCCGTGGTCAGATAGACGATCGCCGAGCGGTCATTTAACACTCGGTAGTCCGCAACCCCGCCGCCAATGAGAATGCGCCTGTTGTTCTGCTTGATATCATACTCATAGAGAACATTTTCCCGCATGTAGTAAATTTTTTCTTTTTGAAAATCATGTACGGCGTCAGACACGCTGTCATCCACGGAAGACACATTGAGCTCGCTGTTAATTACCTTGAGAGAATCATGCTCGTCCTGATATGCCAGCGGGAACATAAAGCTTCTGGATACACCGTTCCTGTTCAAGTCCCCTGCCTGAGGTGTCTGGCTGGGAATCAGGCTTACCAGTGCAATGATCACAACCGTAACCAGAAGCACAGCAATCAGGATCGTTCCGTTTTTCTTAAAATCTTTCTCAACAAATGTCCTGCCCGGTTTTCTGCTCATTGACATCACCCCTTCTGTCAGGTAAAAAGTCTTTGTTTACATCTCTCAAATCGTACGGAGTAGCCTGATATACATAGTAATTCAGCCAGTTTCCGTATAAAAGATACGCATGGCTCTTCCACTTATAATAGGGCGTTTTCGTCGGGTCATCCCCGGGAAAATAATTCTGGGGGAGCTTTGTATTTAAGCCCTTCGCCCTGTCGCGTTCGTACTCTGTCTTCAGCGTGTCTCTGTCGTATTCCAGATGCCCCGTAAGAAAAATCTGCCTTCTGTCATGGGATGCACAGATGCAAAGCCCCGCCTCAGAAGAGGTAGCCAGCACATCCAGTTTGGGCTCTCTGAGCACCGTATCCAGATCTGTAGTTGTATATCTGGAATGGGGCACAAAGAACGTATCGTCGAAGCCTCTGAGGATTCTCGGATGATGCTCATACACCCCGAACAGCTTCTCCTTCAGCGGCACCTTAGGAATACCGTAATGATAGTACATCCCCGCCTGCGCGCCCCAGCATATGTGCAGGGTGGTCGTCACATGGTCCTCGGACCACTCCATCAGCCTGCAAAGCTCCTTCCAATAGGATACTTCCTCAAATTCCATATGCTCCACAGGAGCGCCTGTGATAATCAGTCCGTCGAATTTCTGCTCTTTGATCTCATCAAAGGTTGTATAGAAGGTCAGCAAATACTCCTCCGGTGTATTTTTGGATACATAGGAAGCCGGGTGCATCAGCGTGACCTCTACCTGCAGGGGGGAATTACTCAGCATACGCAGCAGCTGCGTTTCCGTAACGACCTTGGTAGGCATGAGATTCATGATCAGAATTTTCAGCGGTCGGATATCCTGGTGAAGCGCCATGTTCTCGTCCATGACAAAGATGTGCTCCCTCTGGAGCACCCTGGCTGCCGGCAAATCATTTTGTATCTTAATAGGCATTGCTGTTTATTGACCTTTCTGTTTTTAAAAACTAAGGGTAAACACGAACGTGTCTACCCTGTTACGCTACACTGATAATTATACGTAATATTATCTTCCTGTCAACTCTCTGATCACCTGAATCACCTGTGTAACGGCAGCCGCTACCGAGGCAATAACACCTGCAGGACCCTCCGGTGAAACAAAGGAATCCACTACATTTCCCACATCCGCGGTAACATCTCCCACAACCTGGGTAACATCTTTCACATCCGATGTAATATCCGCAATGTTCTCCGATATGGCGGGAAGCTGTTTCAGCGTACTGTCAATATTCTCTTTGTTGTCATCCAGCAGCTTGTTTACCTTGCCCAGTGCCTTGATGACCTTGACTAATACAATAATCAGAAGCACCAGCACAGCCAGACCTGCCAGTATCAGCAGTCCGATCAAAAGTTCCTTCGGGGTTACTGTAATCTGCGTATTCATTTCTTATTCCTCTGCGTCTTCCTCTTCACATCCGCAGCAATCTCTGCCGGAGAGCTTGTCCTTCACGGTCTGATACGCGTCTTTGGTCTTCTCCTTTACAACCCCTGCATATTCAACAGTCTTATCTTTCACAACGGAGGCAACATCACAGGTTTTCTCCTTGATATCCGCTCTGGTCTCCTTGCCCGACTTAGGAGCGAAGAGAATGCCCACAGCCGCACCGATCATTGCACCGGCTGCAATCCCCGCGGCCATACCTGCCCCCCGTTCTCTTCTGGCCTGCTTTTTTGTAGTCAAAGGAAATAAACTGATATAATCCATTCTTTTCATAATAATCACTCCTCATCTGGAATATTCTTTATTTATACCAATATTATAACACTCATTTCATAGTTTGTACAGGAGGTACCGCTTTGATACTGGTATTAACAGCGATTGGATTCATCGTGCTCTTCGCCCTATATGCAGGGGACTGTCTGCCTGCCGTCGCAGAGGCAGTCAATCTGTTTCTGAAATCCGTACTGCCCTCTATTTTTCCCTTCTATGCCTGTGCAAATCTGCTGCTGGATTCCCCCGTGTGCGTAAGAGCAGCAGACAGGCTTTCTCCTGTTACGCAAAGGCTCTTCGGCATTTCAGGCCGGGGCAGCTTTGCAATTTTGATCGGCTTCGTGAGTGGGTATCCCGCAGGTGCAAAGGTTTCCGCGGACTTATACAAAAGAAATCTGATAACAGAAGCCGAAGCCCTGACCCTCTCGGCCTTTACAAATAACTGCGGACCGCTTTTTATTATCGGAACGGTCGGCGCCGGAATGCTGGGGAACAGCCGTGCGGGGATCGGTCTGTGGCTGATACATATGGTCTCCGCATTTGCCGTAGGGCTTCTTTTTCGGAACCGAAAGGAATCGTCCGCCGGGAAAAGGATATTTTACCCGGATAAACCGGTGCCGGCTCCCCGGATAAACACCGCCGCCTTAATTTCCAATGCCATGACCGAAGCCATGATGTCCATGCTTCCCATAGCGGCAGCCATCACCTTTTTTGCTGCGTTTACAGCAGTATTAAATGCACTGCACATAATTCCTGCGGAAGCACAGTGGCTCTCGGGCATCGTGGAAATCACTACGGGAATTTCAAAGCTGACGCTGTCTGATATGCCCTATACGGCAAAGCTGTGCCTGATCAGCGCCATGGCAGGCTGGGCGGGAATTTCCGTACACATACAAGTGACCGGCATTCTCACGAACGCCGGTCTTCCATGCAGAAAATATATTTGCGGCAAGCTGTGCCATATGGCAATTGCCGCGGTACTCACTTTAAGCTGCGTCTGTTTTCTTCGATTTCGCTGACCTTCTCCTGAAGATACTGCTCAAATTCCTGAAGCATACTGTCCACATAATCCCTGGCCCCGATGCGCATTTCTTTGGCCTTGCGCTGGGCGGTTTCCACCGTTTCCTGTGCCTGCTCCGTGGCAAGCTGTGTGATCTTGTGCTCCTCTACCATGGAATCTCTCTGGGTCTCTGCCTCTGCAATAATATCGTTGGCAGCCTTCTGAGCCTGCATCAGGATCTTCTGCTTGTCCTCCATAACGCCCATGGCCATTTTGATATCGCCGGGCAAACGCATACGCATTTCATTCAATACCGAAAGAATCTCGTCCTTGTCTACGGTGATTTTATTTGAAAAGGGAACCTTTCCTCCGTTGCTCACAATCTCCTCAAGCATGTCGATAAGATTGATAATTTCTACTTTCATTGCCATCGTCCTATACTCCCTTCGTTATAAAAACCTTCGTACTCAACTATAATATAACACTTTTTTTTCAATTAGTGAAGAGGGTTTCTTAATTTTTTCGTAATATCTTCCTTGATTTCTTCCGGAACCAGTCCGGTAATATCACCGCCGTGCTTTGCCAGGTCCTTGACAACACTGGAGCTCAGGAAGGAGTTCTGTATGTCCGCCATCAGGAAAATGGTCTCTACTTCTTTATCGATGTGTTTGTTTACCATGGCCATCTGCAGCTCATATTCATAGTCGGAAACAGCCCGAAGTCCCTTGACAATAGCGGTAGCATCGTTCTTTTTCACAAAATCCACCAGCAATCCGTCGAACATGGCAACCTCCACATTTTTGATGCCCGCCGTACATTTCTTAATAAGAGCGACTCTCTCTTCCATGGTAAAAATTGCCTTCTTGGCATCATTGTGCAGCACGCCCACAATCAGCCTGTCGAAGAGCTTAGAGGCTCTTCGGATAATATCCAGATGTCCGTTGGTAAGCGGATCAAAGCTTCCCGGATAAACGCCTGTTCTAATCGCATTACTCATATATCAAACCTTCTTTTCATATACCGACACCCCTACGGTACCGTATTTTTTATCTTTCATCAGGATAAACTCCCCGCACTGTTCGGGCATTTTATCCTGAAAAGCGTGTTCGCACAGCACAATGGCTTCCGGACTGCACAGGCAGTACCTGGCAAGGAGCAGCATCGCCTCCCGTTCAAATCCCCTGTTATAAGGAGGATCCAACAGTACCATGTCAAAAATCTCCCCCTGCATTTTCAGGGTTTTCAGGATGCCGGTAAAATCCCCCCGCAACACTGTGGCCTTATCCGCAAGCCCCGTGCTTTCCAGATTTTTTTCTATTATATCACAACAGGCCTTGCTTTTGTCACAAAAAACGCACCGGGCAGCTCCTCTGCTCAGGGCCTCTATCCCCAGAGCGCCGCTTCCTGAAAATAAATCCAACACCGTCGCCCCATTTAAGTAGGGCGAAAGCATACTGAACATGGCTTCCTTCACTCTGTCCAGTGTAGGCTTCGTGTCTTCCGAATCTCTGGTTATCAGCTTCAGCCCTCCGGCGGTGCCTGCAACAACTCTCATACAACCATATGCCTGCCTTTCCTGTAAATAATACCAAAAATAAGAAACCGCCGCAAGGCTGCACTTCATTTGGGAAATAAAGAATTCCGACATTTACCGTAAAGCTCCCTTCAAATTGCCTTTCCGCCCTGAATATGCGGAATCCGTTGTGCTGACTTCTTATTTCCAGAATTTTTTCTGTTGGGAAATAATTGAATTTTTCTTGTGTTGATGTATGATTTTTACCGTAATAACATTTCAGGAGGGAACAAAATGGACGTTTTAAAGGTTTCTGCAAAATC